>DNTK01000516.1 GCA_003508755.1 Bacteroidales bacterium
CTTAAATGGTGCTGCAGCCTACATTAATAAAGAAACGCATCCGGATCAGATAATTAATATACTCAGAGCGCTATTGCGTGGGGAAAAATATAAAACCCATCGGCAACAAGAACTATTAAATGAGTATACTATTAACCATTCAGGGAACCCGGTAAAGGAACATGAAACGCTCACCGATCGCGAATACCAGGTATTGCATTTATTGGCCCAGGGAGTTAAAAAAGGAGATATTGCCAATAGTCTGAGTGTTAGTAAACACACAGTGAGTAACCATAGAAACAATATTCTTAAAAAATTGAATTTATCCGGAAACTCTGACCTTACCCGGTACGCTTTACAACATGGAATAATAAGCTAATATGAAAATTCAACCTTATAATAAGGCACTTCAGAATGCTATGATTGTCCTGTTCCTTTTATTCATTGGTGCAGGTAATTATCGATGTTTTTCGCAATCAGAACATGACTCGGGGCTTCACCTTTCAAGTAGTTTACAGAATAGTGTTAATACAGATTCACTGCAAAGTATTGCGCTAAAATATAAGCTGGAAGGAAAAATTTATTTGGCTCTGGAACTTTTTGAATTCATTCTGAACAGGGCTCAGGAGGAAGGTAATACCTATATTGTGGCAAGGGTGAAAATTGATATCGGAACCATTTATTATAACTGGGGGCAATACGATAAATCGCTTAAATACTTTCTTGAAGCTCTGTCAATCAGTGCCGATGGGAGTATGGATGATATGGAATCGGAGGCTTTAAACTATATCGGCAAATATTATCACTCGGTTGGTGACTTTGAAAAATCATACAAGTACTATGAGAAATCGTTAAAAATTGCCAGTAGAATAAGTGATACAATTCGAATAGCCTTTGTAACTAACAATATAGGAAAGCACTTCGCCGATTATGGCGAGATCACAAAAAGTCTTGATTACTGTTTACGTGCTTATAATCTGCAAAAGGATAAAATACTCGACAAGGAAGTGTTTGCTACCAGCTGCAATCACCTGGGCAATATATACGGAAAGCTTTATGATTACCAAAAAGCCATCGATTTTCACAACGAGGCTTTGATGCATCGTTCTTCTATTAATTACATCGAAGGTATCGGTAAATCATATCTTAATCTGAGTAAAGTTTATTTTAAGTTTAACCATATCGATAGCTCAGAGGTTTATGCAACAAAGGCCTTAGCGCTTTTCAGACAGGTTGAGTATACAAAAGGCATAATAAAATGCAATAGTCAACTGGGACGGATTAAACAATACTATGGGAGCACGGGAGAAGCTGAGGCATACTTTAACACGGCCCACCGACTTTCGCAAGAAATAAACTACGACAAAGGAATTCTTACTGCATTGTTATCGCTTGCTGATCTGAGTTTCTATAAACGGGAATATAACCAGGCAATTGATTACTATAATCAATGTTTGTTAATGGCCAGGGAGCAGAATAAAAAAGAAGCCATCCGCGATAGCTACTCCGGAATGCAGAAAACTTATGAGCGGTTAAAGCGTTTTGAAGAAGCTAACCGGGCAGGCAAGAGTTATATATCTGTAAGTGAAGATCTTATAAAAGAGGAGCATAACAAGCATATTGCGAACCTGAAGGTTGCTTATGAAACAGAGCGAAAAGAAAAAATGAACAGGCTCCTCCTGTCAGAAAACCAACTCAAGACACTAAAAATAAAAGAAAAGAACCTGGTTATTTTGTTGTTTATTTTGAGCTTTGTTTTAATGTCGTTGCTGGCCGCTGTAGGCATTGCCCGGTATATTAAAAAAAGAAATGCCAATAAGCAACTCACTCAATTAAACGAAGAGTTAGTGAAGGTTAACAAAGAAAAAGACAAGTTTTTTTCGATTATTGCGCACGAACTCAGAAATCCGCTGTGGTGGTTTAAAAATATTACTGAAACATTATCAAAAAACTTCAGCACCATGAGTCAGGAGGAAGTATTAGATTCGCTAAAGACGATGGATGATTCAGCAAAAACTACTTTTCATTTAATGGACAACCTATTGCACTGGACCCGCTCCCGATTAGGAATAATTTCTTATAAGCCGATTAAGATTAATCTAAAAGAGGTTATTCAGCAAAACATACATTTGTTTCAGCTGATGATTGAATATAAAAACATATATCTGCAAACTGAACTGGAAGAGAATCAATACGTATTTGCTGATGCCAACATGATTCATACAATTCTTAGAAATCTCTTATCGAATGCAATTAAATTTACACCTGCTCATGGCACCATCAGTATTCTTACCCAGACAATTGCAGAGCAAGCAATAGTAATCATTGAGGATACAGGTGTTGGAATAGAAAATAGGATGGCTGAGGCTCTCTTTGACGATAAAAAAACTTTTTCTACTTTAGGAACCATGCAGGAAAAGGGTTCGGGTCTCGGGCTAAAGCTGTGCAAAGAATTTCTTACAATAAATAAGGGTGGTATTAAGGTTTACGGCAAGAAAGATGAGGGTACAAGAGTCAGGTTTTACTTACCACTTTGTACCGTGGCAGATAAAAAATTGCAGGAAAGCAGGGTTGACGAAGAGGAATTAGTATAACCATTTGCATGGGGCAAGGAAAGTTAAGACTAAAAAATGCAGTATAGTTCTTCGGGGTTAACTAAATTCCTTTTGATTTTCGTCCATTTTTTAACCCAACCTTTTTGTCCCGTTATGCATCATTAATTGAAACATGTTGTTATGAGAAAGCCATTCCTTCTATCCATTGTTTTCCTGCTATACGCCTGTCCCGAGCCATTTAACTATTATCGCTACGACTTGGGACGATTTCAGGAGTCCGTTGTTAATTTTGAGGAAGTTAATTCTCCCTATGACGATTTTAATTCTACTTCTCCGGTTATCTATAATCGGCATTTGTTTCATTTTTCATCCAACAGGAAAATCACAGGAAACGATTTTGATGTGATCGGGGATAATATGTTCATTAATTGGGATAAATCGCACGGATCTCTTGAGATAGGCATGGATCATAACGACAGCAGGTTTAATTATTTAAAACCCATGTTCGATTCACTGAATACAGCATGCAACGAGCTGGGGCCCTATTCAATTGGATTTTTTGAGGATAGAAATCTCCCGGACTTGCTTCTTACCAACATGGTGATGTATTCCAACGATTGCTCGGGTGATTTCGATATCAAGCTTATCTCCACTGAAGTATGCGACTATCCTAATGTTGACTCCTGCAAAATAAATGAGGTTGTAAGCCTTGATTTCCTGAACACTAAGGCAAACGATATGTACCCATC
Source organism: Bacteroidales bacterium (assembly GCA_003508755.1). Classification (GTDB taxonomy): domain Bacteria; phylum Bacteroidota; class Bacteroidia; order Bacteroidales; family UBA10428; genus UBA10428. The sequence continues at coordinate 3,284 of DNTK01000516.1, forward strand.
ATTCTTTGGAGAAGACTATTACAGCACTATCGAAATGGAATTTAACCAACTGGATAACATAGAAAAAATCATACACTGTTCCGATAAGGAGGGTATTTTTAATATTTATGAAACGAGCATTCATGCTGGCTCAGATATAATTTCAAGATTGCTTACAAGCAATGATATGCTGCCTGAGCCTGAGAAACTCCTTAAAGTAAATTCAGCCTATGATGATAAATGCCCTTTTGTGAATGGCAACCTGCTTGTATTCGCATCTAACCGTCCTGGAGGATTTGGAGGATTTGATTTGTATTATTCTGAGTACATTCACGGCTCTTGGTCAGAACCACAAAATTTTGGAGAGAAAATAAATACCGCTTTTAATGAGTATCGCCCTATTGTTATCTTTCACCATCAATACCTGAATAATCTGATGATCTTTTCTTCTAACAGAACGGAAGGCAAGGGAGGGTATGACTTATACCATGTTGGTATAAAGCAGATGGTAAAATAGATTAGTGTATTAAATACGGTCGAATTCTAAGATTAGTATCTTAATTTCCATGGGTTCTTGGAGCAGGAGATTTCATTAGGTCATAGAGAAACTTTCTAGACCGCACTATATTCAAGAGCAAGGCTGCATTGTGCAGCTATGTTCGCACTATTGCCACTCGATATTTCAAGCACTGAAAGGTTTAATCAGCCTGCAGGATAATTAATTCACCTTCATCGACGGCAACCTTTAACTGAAAAACAGAATCTACCGAAGCGGTCAGGTACTCAATTCCTTCCTCATTCTTTATTAAAGACTCACCGGAAATCAATGTAAAGGGAGTCACATTTTTAGCGTAGATGGTTAGGTCTCCTTCACCTACCTCCACCTTTAATTTCGATAGGGGAGCATTTTCAGGAATGTGCACGAAGATATTTCCCTCATTCACCGAAACATGATTTATCCAGGCAGTATTTTCCGGTAAGATAATATGAATTTGATTTCGCACTTCGGTAAACCATCCCAGGCGCTCCAGCCAGTATTTGGTGGTATCACCTTCTACCCATTTAGCCCTGATTTTGCTGTTCGGGAAACCAAAACCGGCAACTTCATAGTTAATTTGTTGTTCATTGCCGAACTTTATATCGATATTTCCTTCATTAAAATCAACAGACTGGTAATTCATACCAATGGACATAAGTTCCTCGACCGACCAGTTAAATTGCTTTTTCGACAGGTAAGGCGTTGCTAATAAAGCGGTAATAATCAGCAAGGGTAAAATTACACCCATAATAATGGTCATGGTGCGGGCCTTTTTCTTCTGCTTAAGGCTATCGGCTGGTTTATAAATAACCTCCTTATCGACATTTAATGCATAGTAGGCAATGAGTGCGGCAAACCAGACCAGTCCGGCACTCCATACCACATCGCTGGCAAAATGCCCCCCGGCAATCATCCGGGCCACCCCAACCAGTGTACCATAGAGAATACCAAAAATCATTAAGCTCCAGGCCAGTTTTTTGTATTTCTTTCTTAAAAACAAAAAGGGTATGGAGAAAAAGAATCCCATGGAGGCATGTCCACATGGAAAAGATTTACCACCACTGTCACCTTTTACCCAGGGCTTTATAAACTTTTCTTTTCCACCGAACTCAACAATTTCATTCGGGCGTGGACGGCCCCAGTTATCTTTAAAAGTGGCATTTACCAAAAGTCCGGGACCAAGTACAATGGTTAAAATCATCATCAGTGCCCACCTGCGCATACCAATCAATGCCGGTTTCCAGTAAGTATAAGTAAATAAAAAAATGGCGCCACAGCAAAAAGGTAACCCGGAAAGATTCCGTATTTGTAGATAATATCCCAAAATGGAATGGATCGCATGTAAAATCCCTTATCGCTGTCAAAAAAGAATTCCTGCAGACGGATATCAAGGTTTGTGAAAAGAAAGGGGAGGGTTAGGGTACCAAAAATGACTATGTAAAAAAGAATGTCTTTTTT
>DNTK01000276.1 GCA_003508755.1 Bacteroidales bacterium
TTGCCGCCAATTTGCTTACGATGGCGCGTAAGAAACTGGCACCTGCTTAAAAGCAGGATGTTCCATCCGGTGCAGCAACCCGATGGAAAGGTGCGCGAAAAAAACAGTTTTTATGCGCATATGTATATAAAATAATCGATTCATCTTTGCACGAACTTCTCCGGGAAGCAGCGCTCAATTTTTGGTCCGAGAAGAGAACTTAAATACGCTGTTTCTGGATCGACACTAGATAGATTCTTGTCCATCATCAAGGTAACAGCAGTGATATTTACTCCTTGATTTTAAAAAAACTAAAGCGCCTATCAGACCACCCTTAGGAACTGTAGGCAAATCTTTTAATTGGAAACCGTCCTTTCGAGGACGGTTTTTTTATTGGTACACTGGGAGGGAAAAATGATTTTTATAGGCGGCCCATAAAGCATTTCGAATGATTAACTAAATGCAAACCATTATAAAACACTATGTTTTAAATGAGGAAAGGAAAATAAAGGTGAAAGAAAACAAAATTAATTGGCTTGAAGTGTGTACGCATTGTAATCATATTGAAAATATAAACCAACCAGTTTACAACCGTGGAGATCATAGTTTGTGCGAGATTTGCGGCAAAGAAGAGTTTATTTTACTTGACGCCGATGAAGTGTTAAAAGGATTGGAGAATATTAATGACTGGTAACAATTGTGATTTAAAACAAATTGCTGAAAATAATATAACTGATCAACTCCTAAAAGCCAACGATTATGAATTTGATATGGAGTTTAAAGAGGTAAATATTGCGTGTTCGAATTGTGATGAAGAAACATACTATTTTAGCAGAATAAATATTAATTTAAGTTCGTGGAATTTCGTTATCGAAGGATTTAATTGCCCGTTTTGTGATCAAAACAGTTGGTACGTTAAAATTTTATAGATAAAAAATATTTAAAAGAATTAACAGAGACCACCCTTTTCGGGTGGTTTTTTATTTTCAGGAGAATCTATGAAGTTTATTCGTGCGCCATGAATTGTTGTCTATTATTTATAGTTTTAAATTTATATTTTAAAACAAACTCATACAGGAGAATAAACATGAAAACTTTTAAAGGTCCAGACTGGAAAGTTGTTTCAGCTGATGAGGTAAACAAAACCTCTCCATTTTTGTTTCTTAAGAGCGTATCAAAGAGAAGCATTGGATTGTGTTTTCGCGTTGACAGTATGATGTACTTGTACGGGTATCATGACATTGAAGATGAATTAGGGATAGATGATATCCCTGAAAAAGTTGATCTCCTTGATCTAAGGGAATATGACGAAGATATAATCTATCTTCAAAGAGATCAATTCAAGCTTGTAGAAATTTTAGAGTCGGATGAGAATTATTATCTGAGCGAGTTGCTTACAAATGAAACTGTTGATGTCGAACATTGGATAATGAAAGGTATTGAAAAAGTATTGATGGAGATGTTTAATCATTTTTATTTGCGCAATACAGTTCTTGAAGAATGTTGTAACATATTTGGAGATAACAGTGAGATTCATCCAGGACCTCCTCAATTTGTACACCCAAATTTCTTTGAGAATATAAGTGCTAAATAGTTTTTTAAGTTATCAAAGGGGTTCAAGAGTGCTTCTTGAGCCCCTTTTTTATTAGGAGGTAAAGCTATGGATGAAACATTGCTGATGAGTAATCAGCGCTTGGAGTATTTACAACAGCTGTCTGATCGATTTGTGATTGTTCCAGCGTATGCGAAATCGAAGGTACCTATTGGTAATGAATGGAACAATCCTGATCGGATACAACCTTTCAACAAGAATGATTTTGTTGGTAATAATGCTGTTGTACTCACTGGTAAATTGAGTGATGTGTTTGTATTGGACGTTGACAATTTAGGGTTGTTTAATTTCATGCTCAAGCGGTTGAATGTTAGCGTTCCTAAAACTTTTAGTGTTCGGACGGGAAGCGGGAATTTTCATTATTACTTTTCTTACCCCAAAGACGGTAGGACGTATAGAAAGAAAACAAAGAATGTTTTTGGGATTGACCTACTTGGAGACGGCGGATGTGCCGTTGCGCCAGCTTCTATTCATCCAGACACCAATAAAGCATATGAGGTCATCGAAAACGTTTTGCCTGCTGATCCTCCACAGTGGATTATCGACCTCTATTGGGACGATAGACCAGAATGGAAAAATGTGACTATCAAAAATGCAAAACGGATACCAAGTGAGATCAAATCCCTTATAGAAAATGGGGCTGAAATAGGAAAAAGATCTGAAGCAATGATGTCAGTTATCGATTCATTGGTTGCAAACCGATATTCAGATGAGGTGATATTTAGTATTTTCTATACAGAGCCGATTGGACAAAAGTTTATGTCAGTTGGCACCACAAGAAATCAATGGCTCGAAGCTCAAATTGATAAAGCGCGTAAGTTTGTTGCTGAGAATCCACCATCTATTGAATTACATGGATCGAAAAATGAAAACTATTATAATGATATTATAGAAAACGTTGATGTCACTTTCGGCAGAAAGTTCGTCGATTCTGCACCGCCAGCAGCGGAACCTATAATTCAGGGCATCCTTCCACTTGGAGGTCAGACGGTCATTATAGGGCCCCCTGGGGTTGGAAAATCACTATTTACATTGAATCTAAGCATGTGGGCTGGGTTTTCTCCTGCTAACGGTATCTTCGGTATGCTGAAAGTGCCGAAACCCGTTAAAACCGTTTTCCTGCAGTCAGAAAACGATCGGTTTACCTTATGGGAACGGATACACAAAATAACATCAGCCGATCAAGATATGCTTATTGGCTACCGTAGTGTTTTCCTACCAAGCTATGCCGGACGGGTCAGACTTACGGGATTTAATTTTCGAAGTGATCATTTCCGTAGGTTGATGGAAACTTTAAAAGCGAAAACCGGCGCTGGAATTGTTACAGTTGATCCGGCAATATCGTTCTTAGGAGCAGACGAAAATAACAACAGCGAAATAAGATCATCTCTTGATAGTTTAACAAGAGTTACCACTGATCTAAACCTATCAATTATTCTCGTTCATCATCCGGGAAAGATCGGCAACACGGGGGTGTATAGCGGCCGAGGAGCGAGTAGTTTGGCCGATTGGTGCACCAATTTAATTACACTTTCTCCAGTCCTATTAAGTAGCGTAAATTGTATTAAATTGACTGTCCAAAAAAGCAGAACGTCATCATCCATCGATCCATTTCATATTATTA
>DNTK01000483.1 GCA_003508755.1 Bacteroidales bacterium
CCATATACAATAAGGTTGTTTGGATCTTCAGCTACTGCTGCATCAAGGTTGTTTAACAGCATGCGCAAAGGTGCCTCTGTTTGCCAAGATTTTGCGTTGAGATCGGTTCCTGTTGGAGCTTTATAGTTAGGATGGTTTGCATATTTGTTAATAAATTCCAAATATTTCATGCGCTTCATTTTTAAAATCAATATCAAATTCTTCAGCAACGAGATTGCTTATATAAGTTAACTCTTTCTTTCCTATCATGTCAATAGCAATATTGATATCATGAGCAAAAATCCTGTCCTTTTCTGCAAACGGAATTTTTGTACGAACATGCTCGTGCACTTTATTAATCAGGATGCTCGATTTCAAAGGTTTTCTAAAATCGAATCCCTGTGCTGCTGTAAATAGTTCAATTCCCAGGATTTTCTCAAGATTTTCTGTTATTTGTAATGCTTTTCGTGCACTAATGGACCCCATGCTTACATGGTCTTCCTGTCCGAGAGAGGTGGGAATGCTATCGACGCTTGATGGGAAACAGAGGCTTTTATTTTCACTTACCAAGGCTGCAGTAGTATATTGTGGAATCATAAAACCGGAATTCAGGCCGGTTTCACGCATTAGCAGTTTTGGCAAGCCTTCAACTTTTTCCATGAGCGATAAGTAAACACGTCGATCAGAAATGTTTCCCAATTCGGCTGCTGCTATGGCTGCATAATCGGCTGGCAATGCAATAGGTTGTCCATGAAAGTGGCCGCCACTGATGGTTTTATCTTCGGAAAAAATTATGGGGTTATCGGTGACCGAATTTATTTCTGTATGGATGGTTTCTTTCAGATGTAACCAGGCATTTCTGGATGCTCCGTGCACCTGGGGGATGCAACGCAAAGAATAGGGATCCTGAACCCTTGTGCAGTTTTTGTGTGATTCAACAATCTCGGAGTTTGCGGTAAGTATTCTCATACGCTTAGCAACATATTCAACCCCTGAGTAAGGGCGGAGGCTATGTAATTCCGCATCGAAGCTTTTTACCGAACCCATCATGGCTTCTAGGTTCATAGCTGCGATAATATCGGCACTATCGAGGCAGTTTTGCATTTTTTCCAGTGCAGCAGAAGCAAAAGCACTAATAAATTGTGTGCCATTGATAAGTGCCAGGCCCTCCTTTGGACCCAGATGAATAGGTTCGATATTCAGCAGATCAAATAGTTTTTGTGTTGGGAATTCCTCACCCTGATAGTTTACTGTACCCAACCCAATTAATGGAAGAAATAAATGAGCCAGTGGAGCAAGATCTCCTGAAGCTCCCACCGATCCTTGTTCAGGTACGCATGGAATGATATCCTCTTCGATGTGCCACAATATCCGTTCGAGCGTTTTTACTGCAACGCCAGAATATCCTTTGGATAGCGAGTGCACCTTAAAAATAAGCATCAGCTTGGCAATTTCTGATGGTATGTTTTTTCCAACACCAACACTATGGCTCATCAATAAATTATGCTGTAAGGTGCGGGTATCTTCTTCCCCGATGAGGGTGGTGCACAAAGGACCAAATCCTGTGTTAATGCCATAAACGGTTTTTTGTTTGTGTACGATATTTTCAACGGTTTCGCGGCATTTACGCACCACTTTCAGGTTTTTTTCGGATAAAATTCCTTTTCTTTTACCACGGGCAATATCTAATGCTATGCCTACTGTTAGCGTATCTTCCCCGTAGTGAAAATTATTAGTGGTCATAATTCATCTGTTATTTTCTTGTAGAGCTTCTAAGTTACTACCCGCATGTACTATCTGAAATGACAATTATTAGGTGATGATTTAAAGCATACTGATATAAATTCCAGAATCCTGTTAAACAATTAGGTCATAAGAGAGTTATATTAATATCGCATGCGATATAATCTATAACGATATAAAATATTTATACATGAAATTTTACGATCTAAGTGTAAATACACCACAGGGAAAACCCATTGAAATGATGGATTTTAAAGGAAAGACAGTCCTGATAGTAAATACAGCCACAAAGTGTGGATTGGCCCCTCAATTTGATGGACTTGAGAATTTACATCAAAAGTATAAAGATAAAGGCTTGGTGATACTGGGATTTCCATGCAACCAGTTTCAAAATCAGGAACCTGAAACAAATGAAACCGTAGAGCAGGCATGCAGGTTAAACTTTGGGGTAACTTTTCAGCTCACCGAAAAAATTGATGTAAACGGAAAAAATACACATCCGGTTTTTAAATTTCTTAAAAACGAGTTAAATGGTTTTTTTGGGAATCGTATTAAATGGAACTTCACAAAATTCCTGATAAGCCCGGAAGGAATGCCGGTTAAAAGGTACGCACCAACCACCAAACCATCTGCTATTGAGAAAGACATTCAAAAATGGATACAATAATGGATGAAAAGAATTATTTGCTGCTACAAGAACAATTATGTTTTCCGGTTTACGCTACATCACGCATGATAACCCGCATGTATCAGCCGTGGCTGGATGAATTGAATCTTACCTATCCGCAATACTTGGTCCTGCTTGTATTGTGGGAGGAAAAGGAAGCCAGTGTTGGGCAGTTATGTAAAAAGTTATTTCTTAATACAAATACAGTTACACCTCTTGTGAAAAAACTGACGACCAAAGATTTAGTTAAAAAAGGCCGATCCGAAACGGACGAAAGATCTGTAAGGATAAGTTTAACAACGGCCGGTGAGGTTCTTCAAAGAAAAGCATCGAAAATACCTCTGGCACTATTAGATTCCATTAATATGCCGCAAGATGAATTGCAGGAACTAAAGCGTTTAACCTGGAAATTCCTTTCAGGAAATCTCTAATCGGTCGATTCGTAGTAGATTGCTGGGAATGAAATCTTAAAGTACACAACAAGCAACCGCAGCACAATAATAACTCCAATTGGAATAAGGTGCAAATAGAAGGATGAAATTTGTGTGTTGTAAAGGACAAAATAGATGCTTCCGCCCAAAATACTTATGGTGGCATAAATTTCTTTTCTAAATATCAGTGGAACATCGTTTACAAGTATATCGCGCACCACTCCGCCAAATGCTCCGGTAATTGTACCAAGTGCTACACAACTAATTCCGCTTAGCTGGTTTTGTATTCCAATTTCAACACCAATTACAGTGTAAAGGGCCAGTCCCAGAGTATCAAATAATAAAAGTGTTTTACGAAGGTATCCAAGGTATTTTCTGAAGACTAGAGCAAACAATGCACCTGCAATAATGAAATACATAAATTCAGGATGAATTAACCAAAACACAGCATTGGCATTAACAAATACATCACGCAACGAACCACCACCAACAGCGGTGGCAAAAGCAATAATAAAAACGCCAAAGGCATCGAAGCGTTTATTCATAGCTGTAAGTGCCCCTGAGATTGCAAAGGCAAAGGCACCAGCAATACTGATATATTCCAGGACTTGCTCCATGCCGCGAAAGTAGATAGAATGCTGATAGGAGAATATGATCTTTATCTTACTATGTTAAAAAAGGAGATCAATTATAAGAGTTCACTTTAAACTACTTTCCGCAAGATTTGTTTATAAATTGTGTCATATACTAATGACGATACTTAATTTATTATGAAAACTAACTTTATTAGATATTTTCTGATTCTTTTTCTGCTTCAGAGTAAACTGTTCATGTACGGTCAGCCATCGGTTTCGGGATATTACATCAAGGGACACATTATAGAGGACGAAACCAATGAGAATCTTGAATATGTGAATGTTGTAGCCTATTCTCAGCGTGATTCCTCCATTGTAACAGGAACTATTACCAACAAGCAAGGATATTTTACACTTCAGTTAAATAAACCGGGAGCTTATTATGTAACGGCCGACTTTATTGGCTATGAAAAAATAGTTATCGAGAATATTACGCTCACACCAGAAAAAATGGGCCATCTTACAGGCAGGCTCAAGCTAAAGCCTTCTACTTTTGGTATTGATGCAGTAGAGGTTGTAGCAGAAAAACCTTTTGTAACCTATCAGCTCGATAAAAAGGTGGTTGACGTAAGTTTAAATCCTTCGGCCCAGGGAGGAACTGCAGTTGATGCTTTGGAGAATGTTCCATCCATACAAACCGATATGGAAGGAAATGTAACCCTCAGGGGTAGTTCCAGTTTTACGGTTCTAATTGATGGCAGGCAAACTCCCCTTTCCGGTACCGATGCCCTGAATCAAATTCCGGCAAGTGCTATAGAAAAAATTGAAATCATTACGAATCCTTCGGTAAAATATGACCCAGACGGTACCACCGGAATAATTAATATTATATCTAAAAAAAATCGTCTGAAAGGACACTCTGTTGTG
>DNTK01000122.1 GCA_003508755.1 Bacteroidales bacterium
CATGTGACATATGAATAAGATATCCTTTAGGATGAATAACATTAAACTGATTCACAAACAAGAATTGAGTATCTACTTCCACCCATTTACCCACTATATCCCCCACAGAATCCCTATAACTCCTTTCATGGCCTGAATAACCTGCCTGGGCCGGATGCTTCCTGGCCATGATCTGCAAATAGTCTTCTTTGATCTTGATTTTCATGATAATTTTCGTTTGTTTCTTCTTTATTTATGCAATTCTTAGAAATGTGCAAAAATTATTGGTCTAAACCCTTGTGAATTTGAGACACTTCTTTAAAATGTGCAATATTATTTGCCTTATACCTTTAATATTTCGGTTCTAAAATCTGGATCCCTGTTTCTTCATCCCATACCGTGGATCTAAAAACAATCCCTCTGGATAGTAAAGCAAGCTCAACCAACGGTCTTGTTATTCCAGCATATCGCCGGGCAACAAAATTACCTTCCTGAAAACAGTCCTTAGTTGGCAGATCTATTTCCTTCACCTGGTTGTCAAAGGTCCTGTACTTCGCCGTGAACGTTTCCGGTAGTACTTCAACTGGACACTCCATCGCGTCAAAGTATGGATTGCCGTATTTCTTGGGGGCCGTTACTTTCATGATTCTGTTTGTTTTTAGTTTAAAATTCAATGTGGGCGTATTGAATTGGATAATAATATTTTTGTTTCATGAATTGGATAAATTCTGCTGGGCATTTCAGAAGATTATATCTAATATTATCTTCATCAATAATAACATCATAAACCTTGTCCCCATTTACCTTTATTACTTTGGATGCATTTCTTTTTACAAAATCAATCTTTTGTTTTACGAGTTTTATCTGGTTATCACTTGGGCCAAATAATGCATCGTTAATTTGATTTTCAATCCCGATTGCTTTTAAATCTTTCATGATAGTATGTTATTTAGTTTAAATTTATTCTTCTGTGGAGGCTTAATATTTATCTTTCTTGAAAATAATTAATTTTGACATTTTGGGGTGATGCCACTCTCCTAACGTCTAACCCGTAATATAAACCCTTTATTATTGCAGATGATATTTTTTCCATACTGCAATTAGTTTCAATATCTATGCTTATTATTATTTTCTTAGTAGTGTTCATTGCTTTAGAATTTAGTGTTTAAAAGTTTGAACCCGTACCGGGGTATGATCCCGGCGTAGTTCCAATATTCACGGGTTAAATAGTGTTTGGGGTCATTTGCGCAAGCCTGTCACATTGTTTCCTGCTTATGAATCCCCATCGATGCAAATAATGTATGTTTCTATAGTTTGTGTCGAATATCATATCCATTCCACAACCACCAATTGAAAAGTAACCATCTTTGGACCTGGCTTCAGTATAACCTAGTGCCTTGAAAAATGCCCAATAGTTACGATGAAAATATTCCATGCCTCCGGTTTTGCTTTTCTCTGTTGACATAAATTTAATTGTTCTACTCATGCCGGAGGATGAGACGGAACCAATTGAATTGATCATGCGACCTTCCTTTATTGCTTTGATGTAGGTCATACCTGTTTTGATAAAGTCGTCAATGTCAAAATAAGTCATTTTGTCAATGTTTTTGATTAACCATTTTTCATTTTCGATTTTCGATTTAATACGCTCAATTTTTGTCATTGTATTGATCTTTAGATTGTGAAATAGTATTCAAATTGTTTCTTAATTTCTGTTAGTGTCATGTATATTTCTCAATAATTTTCTTTCTATCTTCTATTGTTATTCTATATGGGAGGCTCTCAATTTCATCAATTAAGCTATTCAAATGCCACCTAAATTTTTCATACCTAGATTGAATTCTTCTACGAGTCTCCATTGTGGAATTATTTACAAAAGATTGTAAAGTTTCAAAATCTAAACCCAATTTATTTACTTCTTCTTTCGTTCCGTGTTTTATCTTATCTGGATGTATTTTAAAGGTTTTACATAACCAATCTTTTGTTGTAAATCCCTCATATATTATTTTAGTACACAATTGATGGTAAAGGGTTCCGCCGTTAAATCTTTCATCTAACATTTTGGACTCTAATTCTTTTGCTGTTAAAGCTCTCATTGTTTTAGAATTATAGTTTATATCGATTAAATATTTTCTTTATCGGTCCGGTCAATTTATAAGCTATTTTCAATCTCAGGTAATTTTGCACGCCTGATATTTTAAGCTTATAATCCTGGCCCGGTTCGTTTGTCTGTTTTGGGAGGATTATGGCCACCTTTACGGGCTTTTCTTCTGTTATATAGGTTACTACTCGTTTTTTGCTTTTATGCCTATATATGCCCGTTAAATGGACGGTTTTGGCCGTCTCTTTAACTTGAACGTCCTGCAATAGCTTACCGGATGCCCTATTGAATTGACGACTAATATATTTTACTTGTTCGCTGGTTTTCATGATACGGCCAATTCAATACTAAAATAGATTAGTGCTATCAGAAGCGGCGCAGAGATAAATATAATACATTTTAGCAGCCTATCATTTTGCCGTTCAATCTCATTAGATCTATCAATTAACTGCTCAGATCTTTCAATCTCTGCTTTAATGTTGTTATATGCTTTCATATATCATTAGTTTGCTCTTTTTTCTTCCATTTCTACAAAAGCCTTTTCACAATCTTCAAGGTCAAGCTGGATGTATTTTGCATCAGCATTGTAGCAAGTCAAAGCATCTTCTGCCCAAATAGCATAAACATTCGCATCACTGTCAAACATGATATCACACCATTGATTTTCTTCAAATTCTGGTAAGTCAGTTACTTTTGAAAGTAAGTCAAATGCTTCATCTTGAAATTTACCTGCATAGTCACCGCAGTGATTAAGAATCATTTGTGAAGAAATTGTTCCGGTTCTTGTTTCAATTAAAGTTTTCATGATGTTGTTTTTTAGTAGTAAAAGTAATAAGTACATCGCAAATGTAAACATTAAATTGATATAAACAAATAAAAACTTAATTATTTTAATTGTTAATGTATCATTTATTTATGTGCTTATACGTGCAGAAAACAAGTATTTATTTCATTAACTTGTCCGTACAAGTGTAAGTGTCCGATATCGTACACTTGCATTGCATAGTAGTCTCTATGTTATCAGTCCCATTCTTGGAATAGTACAAGAACGAAAAGAAAAACAGGCCTTCACGCGCAGCATTTTCCACTCATTGAGGCATAGAGTG
>DNTK01000559.1 GCA_003508755.1 Bacteroidales bacterium
TATGCTTTTGCCATGTGGATTGGTTTGGGTGTACTTGGAATCATCGAGCTGGCTGGAAAAACCTTTAAAAATAAAGGTGGCAGCATAGCTGTTACCGCATTGCTTCTTCTGCTGGTACCTGGCATCATGGCCAAAGAAAACTGGGACGATCACGACCGCTCAGGCAGGTATACTGCACGTGATATTGCCAGAAATTACCTGATGTCGTGTGAACCGAATGCCATTTTATTTACTAATGGCGACAATGATACCTTCCCGCTCTGGTATGCACAGGAGGTTGAAGGTATACGCACCGATGTGCGCATTGTAAACCTCATGCTGCTTAACATGGATTGGTATGTAGATCAAATGAAAATGAAAGCTTATGAATCGGAACCATTGCCCATTACATTTGACCATGTGCAATATGCCGATGGTACACGCGATGTGGTTTTCGTGCACGAACGCTACAATAAATCATTCCCGGCAAAACAAATTCTTGATTTTATAAAAAGCGACAATCAATCAACCAAGGTTCCGACACAAACCGGACGAATGTACGATTATGTGCCAACCAGAACCTTTACCATTCCTGTAGATTCATCAAAAGTATTGGAAGAAGGGGTAGTGAAACCCGAAAATGCGCAACTGATTGAAAACCAATTACAAGGTAGATTTGGAAACCGGCTTACTAAAAGCGATATGATCGTGCTTGATATTATTGCCAACAATAACTGGGAGCGTCCAATTTATTTTGTGGCTTATGGACATTCCGGGATGCTGGGTTTAGACGATTATCTGCAACTCGAAGGACTTGCATATCGCCTGGTACCGATTAAAACACCTTCAAGATTCGATAAGGGCAGAATTGATACTGAAATTCTTTATGAAAATTATATGAACACCTTTACATGGGGTCGCATGAACGAGCCCGATGTGTATTTGGATCATTTTCATTTAAGAACACTGAATGTTATTCGCCTGCGCCCCCGCTACACAAGATTGGCAAATGCTCTTATTGCTGAGAACGAATATGAAAAAGCCGAAAATGTTCTTGATTACATCGTAGACCTGACGCCTCATGAGCAAGTGCCGTATGATTTTTTTATTCCGGGAATTGTAGAATCGTACTACAACATTAATAAAATTGACAAGGCGAATGAGCTCGCTTCGAAAATGATGGATATAAGCATTGCCCATCTTGACTATTACCTGTCGATGAACCGAAAAGCTAGAAGTGCCAATCAGCAGGATATTCTGATTCAGTTCCAGGTCTTGAGCAATATTGGGCAAATGGCTCGACAGAATAATCAAGTCGAACTTGCAGATAAAGCCTTAAATTATATCAATGAGCACCAAGATAAGATGATGTTCTAAATTAACACCATTTGATACAGCAATGCAGCCTCCTCCTGTGTATTCAAGGGGAGGTTTTTTTATTTGTGCTCATTTTATTTCTTATTGCTTTTACCGACAATTAGCAGGTATTTACCGATTATTTGTCTTTTCCATATTTCAATAAAATATAGCTTATTAATCTGATTACATGACTTTTACACAGATTAAAATACAGAGATTTGAAATATTTATACTACTATGTATTGCATAGTACTTATATTTTTTTATATCTTTGTATAAGATATTATTAGGCGGTAAAAAGTAAATTGTTACAGATGAAATATTTTGCCCTTGCTTTAGGAATAGGTCTTATTGGTTTATGCATATTTAAATCGAGAAACCGAATAACGGTGGAAGTACCGTTAGAATATAAACAGGAAACTGTCATTGTTGCAGCAGATACAGTTGCTGATACAATTCCCAATGGGAAGGAACAGCTTCTGCAAGCCAACCTGGTAATCAGAACAAAATAAAAAGTAATTATTATGAAGAAAACATTAACAATAAATCTTGCCGGTATGGTCTACCACATCGATGATGATGCTTATGCCCGGCTCAGAAAGTTTCTGGGATCATTAGAACGATCGCTAAAAGATGACCCCAACCATAAAGAAATTATAACAGATATTGAAGCCCGTATTGCTGAATTATTAAATGAACGTATTGGCAATGACCGGCAGGTAGTTATTATGAGCGACATCGATTTCATTATCGAAACCATAGGGGATCCGGAAGAAATTTTCGATAAACAGGAAAAAAGTTCAAGGAGAAACAAAACCAGCTATGGCAGAAAATACCGTCGCATGTACCGCGATCCGGATAACCGCATGGTTGCAGGTGTTTGTTCTGGTTTGGCAGCTTATTGGCACCTCGATCCTGCCATAGTGCGAGTGGCATTTGTTGTTTTAACTCTTGCAGGTGGATCAGGTGTATTAATTTACCTGATACTCCTGGTTGTTCTACCCGAAGCACAGACTACTGCTCAAAAACTTGAAATGCGGGGCGAACCAGTAACCTTCGAAAGTATCAAGAACTTTTTTGCGGATGAATTCGAAAATGTGAAGAATAGTTTTAATAAGAAGAAATGAGATTAGAAAAATGAGACTATGAGATAGACTGGCTCTATCTATAATCCCAGATCTAATATCTAATATCTCAAAGATATGAAACCAGAAAATGTAAAAGCACAAATGAGGAAAGGGGTACTGGAGTTTTGTATACTCTCCATACTCTCGCGTGGCGATGCATATGCTTCAGATATAATTGCTGAATTAAAAAAATCGAAATTAATTGTAGTGGAAGGTACCCTCTACCCGTTGCTTACCAGGCAAAAAAATGCAGGTCTGTTGAGTTATCGTTGGGAAGAGTCGACACAGGGTCCTCCAAGGAAATACTACGCCCTTACCGATAAGGGAAAGGAATTATTAAGCGAACTCACTGAGTCGTGGAACGACCTGGTGCAGGCAGTTAACAGTATAAAACCAAATAGCTAAGCCAAGAAACGGACCATGACTGTTTGGTGCTGAAGACATACCTTGCGGGTATAGTGCTTTTTACCAATTTTTACATGGTCACAAATTTTAACCCAATGAAAGAAACAATAAAAATAAATTTGGCAGGTCAATTATTCGATCTTGACCATGATGCCTATGAACGGTTGAAACACTACCTGGATTCGCTAGAAATTAAATTCGGGACTACAGGGGATGAGGGAAGTGAGATTATTGAGGATATTGAGGCCCGCATTGCTGAAATACTCCAACAGAAAATTGACAGTAAAAAGCAAGTCATTTCGCTTGAAGATGTGGAGGAGATCATTGGCCTGATGGGCGAACCTGAGCAAATGGAAGACAATGAAGATAACGGAGAAGAACCGGAATCAAAAGGCAAACAAGGATTTGTGAAAGGAACCAGGCGGTTTTACCGCGATCCACAAAATAGGGTATTTGGAGGTGTTTGTTCCGGCTTGGCAGCCTATTTCAACATCGATCCGATATGGATACGTTTATTATTTGTATTTCTATTTTTTGCCAAGTTGGCCGGTGTCTTAATTTACGTGATCTTATGGATTATAATGCCTCCGGCAAAAACTACCGGGCAACGCCTTGAAATGCAGGGGAAAAGTATTAACCTGAACGATATTGAAGATTCGGTAAAACGGGAATTCGAAAAAGTAAAAACAAGCGTTAAAAATATCCCTAAGTCAAAAGGGTTTAGAAATGCAGAAAATTCAGCGTCAGAAATATTAGAATCGCTAGGAAATGTATTGCTCGTGTTGTTAAAAGTGTTGGGTGTTATTGTAATTGTAAGTATTCTGGTTGCCTTGGTAATAAGTTTTATAAGCTTTATTGCAGGTGGTATTCAGCTTGCTCCCTGGCACATTTTCCACAACTGGCATTGGCCCCACTGGCATTGGAATTTACACTGGCCGGAATTTACCTTTTTAAATCTCTGTATCTTCCTGGTTATTGCTATTCCCGTATTTGCTCTAATAGGAAAAATATTTCGCTGGCTGTTTAACATACAATCGACAAACAACTTTGCTAAGGGTATTGGAGCTACCATCTGGGTATTAGCTTTTATTTCGTTGGTTTTTATGGTGGTTGCCGAAAAAGACAACAGGCTTTTCAGGGAAGTAAACCGGTCTGAATATACGCTGCCACTTCAGGACGAAAAACCCCTCTATGTGGGCATTAAAAATGCCTCCATCGAAGACCGCAGCCTTGAGCATTATCAAATTTTTAATTTTAGGTTTTCGCGAGATGAAAATGATGACGAATATTTAAGAAATCCTGAAATTACCATTGTTGAATCGTATACAGATGCCGTCGAAATCAAAATTGAAAAAAGCTATGCCCTTTTTCATATTGGCAGAATACCTGAAAGTCCTGATCGTATGATCGACTATAGCTGGCATCATAATGATACCTCTCTACTTTTGAGTAAATTCTACATGTGTGATGAAGATGATGCCTGGAGACTGCCTAATGTAAGTATTGAGGTTAAAATCCCCGAAGGAAAAACAGTCTATTTCGATGATGAAATACTATCCCTATTCGACATTGAATTGACTGAAAATGTAGCCTACACGATGCGGAATGGTGGCCTGAAAGAGCTAATGAACTAGGTCGTTACCCTATTAGCCAATATTTTTAAATTTAGGTGTTTGTAGAATAAAAAAAATTTATACATTTGCACTCCCAAACAAGGTAATGACCCATGGTGTAATGGCAGCACTACTGGTTTTGGTCCAGTCAGTCTAGGTTCGAATCCTGGTGGGTCAGCATAAA
>DNTK01000407.1 GCA_003508755.1 Bacteroidales bacterium
GGCTATTGGTGAATTTTGGAAAATGAACCTCTCAGCGATTCTGGTTTGGAGCTTGCTCGCAATACCCCTTTCCTACGGGCTTTATTACTTTTTTATTTTTTCAATTAAGCGTTATTCTTACTTACTTCTTCGGAAGCCTGCCGGTAGAGCTTAATTAATTTTTCTTCTTCGCGTTGCCAGCACAATTCTCTTGCCGCCAATTCGAGTTTCTGTTGATACACTGTTTGAGCTGATTTATCCCCTTTTATTTTTTCAACTAGTGAAGCTAATGATTCTGGTGTTCGGTTTCTGAGGATTTCTCCAATTTGAAACTTTTCTACTAACTTTCGCATTTCTGGTAAATCAGACACAATTACTGGAATGCGTGATTGGATGTAATCAAATAGTTTATTTGGCAGGGAATACCTGTAGTTTAGTCCTAAATCTTCTTCAAGTGAAATTCCAATATGTGCTTTTTGGGTGTATTTCCATAAATCATCGAGTCGAATGCGACCAAAGAAAATTACCCTGTCTTCCAAGCCTAACTCAACAACCAAATTTTTTAAGCGGTTTAAAATATCACCCTGACCTATTATCCACATCTTTGTATTTTCAAGCAAGGGAAGCGTTTTAACCATTAATTCCAATCCCCGTCCCACATTAATACTACCCTGATAGAGAATTATCGTCTCCTTATAATTCTGTTTAAATTCCTGATCGAACCTGAATAACCCCAGATTTCGGATAAGTTCAAATGATTTATTGTATTTATCCTGATAATATTGCTGAATGGGTTGTGAAACAGTATAACCATAATCGATGCCGGGCACTAATAAATGCTCATGAAGGGCCCATACTCTTTTCACCAAAGGCCGCTTAACAAGTTCAGGTACTTCAGTAAACAACTCATGACTATCAAAAACAAGCACCTTTTTGCGAAGTTTGGCTGCAAGCCATGAAGCAGGAAGTGTATCCAGATCGTTCGCCACAATAATATCTACAGGAACTTTTAGAAGGTAAAACAATAATCTTAAATTGTAATTTGCATAGAACAAAATTGTCTTGTTAAACCATAACTTAAATCTTCGTGTAGCATATGAACGGCTAAATAAATTTACACTATGCGAGAATCTGCGACCTACCATGGTAACCTCATAACCATTTTGGCACAAAGTATTGGCAACTTTATGCAGTCGATTATCAGTAACAATGTCG
This sequence comes from Bacteroidales bacterium, assembly GCA_003508755.1. Taxonomy (GTDB): domain Bacteria; phylum Bacteroidota; class Bacteroidia; order Bacteroidales; family UBA10428; genus UBA10428. Next base: position 1,195 of record DNTK01000407.1, read on the forward strand.
TTTGTAACAGCTAAAACTATTTTTATCAAGATTCGGGGCCTGTTGAAAGTTTTGAGAAAACAAAACTATATCTTTTTATGGATTAACAATACAGAAATTTTAAATGCTAAAAAGAAATGTATTCATATTTTATCCGGACAATGTTTAAGTGAATAACTCTTTTATTGCAGAGATTGAAAACCTTCTTAGCTTTACAACCGAGAAAAAATAACAGGTTCAAGGAATGAATATTTCAACAAACACTTCTCTCAAAGATTTTAACACATTCAGAATTGAGGCGAGAGCCAGACAATTTGTATTCATAGAAAACAACAACGACATAAAAGAACTGCATACTATCTATAAAGCCGAGCCAAAAGAAACTTTTGTTCTGGGAGGAGGAAGTAATGTGTTGTTCACCCGTAATTTTGTTGGCACTATCCTGTATTCTAAATTATCGGATATATGTATCGAAAAGGAAACAAAGGAGCATGTTTTGCTCAAATGCGGGAGTGGTGTGAATTGGGATCAATTTGTCGCATACTGTGTTGAAAAGAATTGGGGAGGTATTGAAAATCTTTCGGATATTCCCGGAAATGTAGGTGCGGCACCAGTTCAGAATATCGGTGCTTATGGGGTGGAAGCAAAGGATACAATTGTTAAAGTTGAAGGGATTGATTTTAGCACAGGTAAGACCTTCAGCTATTCAAATAAAGACTGCTGTTTTACTTACCGCAACAGCATTTTTAAAACAGAGAAGAACAAGTTTATAAGCTATGTTTATTTTAAACTGACAAAACAACATAAACTAGTTACACACTATGGGAAAGTAAAAGAAGAACTTACAAAACAAGGAGAAGAAACCATTCAGAATATAAGAAATCTAATTATTGCCATACGCCGCTCAAAATTGCCGGGAGTAGATGAACTGGGCAGCGGAGGAAGCTTTTTTAAAAACCCTGTAGTGCCTGATAATAAGGCGAAACAACTTCAAGCAGAATACCCTGAGATGCCGCAGTACATTCAGCCAGACGGTTCTGTGAAATTATCGGCGGCCTGGCTTATCGACAATGCAGGATTAAAAGGACTACAACACGGAGATGTTGCAACCTATCATAAACAACCTTTGGTTATTGTTAATCTTAATAAAGCTTCAGGAAAAGAAATTGCCGATTTCTCTGAATTTATACGCAAAAAGGTATTTGAAAAATACGATTTAAGCCTTGAACCTGAAGTAATCTTCAAATAAGCCCTTATTTAGGACGAAAATAAAAATTGTAGTAATAAGCGAATCCAATATAAATATTTCTGGTTTGTGAAAACCGAAATTGCCCCTCGGGATATTGTTTGAACAGATTTGTCACAGCCTGGGTGTAGCGTGCTTTAACCTGAAAGGTCCCGTACTTTGTATGAACACCCACGCCACCATCGAATATAAATCCAAAATCAGTGGGAGAATCCACTACACGTCCATAATAATAATCGATTGAATCACTTTCGGGTATTTGGGCCTGATCATCAAACATTTCGTATGTCTCGGAAAAACTCTGATGAAAAGCAACATAGGGCCCCAAATTAAATATATATCGCATGCGTTTTTTGCCGAACGATAAATGGGTAAGAACCGGCACCTCGATATAGTTCATCTTCCGAGTGTAGGTATAAGCACTGTCTGCTTCCTCTATCCAGCCCCGCTGCGACACATTTACTTCGATTTGTATTCCGGCAAAGGGCTCTCCAATAAAATTCAGAACAAGACCATAATTAAAAGTACTTATTGCTTTGTAATTTATAGATGGATCCAGTAATCCTGGCCGAAAATTAACCTCAGAGATAGTATAACCGCCATGAAAACCTACTCCTACTTTTCTTCTAAAGTCTGTTGATTGCCCGAATAAGCTTAGCCCTGCCAAAACCAGCCATGCAACTGCGAATATTCTTATTTGATTAAACATTTACTTGTAAATCTTTATTTAGCTGTCCAATAACCGACTGCATAAGTTCTCTTACTGTTGAAATATCAGGAGCTTCGGCATACAACCTTATTATCGGATACAAAGAAGATGGCCTCATAAGTATCCATTCATCTTCTCCAAAATAAAACTTATACCCGTCAACATCTTCAATTTTAGTAACCAACTTTTTACCAAATTCGGTAAATTCGCCGTTTCTGCATTTCTCCCATATTTTGGAGCGCTCGTTTCTGTTGTATGTTAAGTCGGTTTTATCGAAGGCAAATGTACCAGTAATTTCAACAATTTCACTGAGCATATCACTCAATTTTCTTTTACTATCGTGCAACCATTGCCATATCTGAATTCCGAGCCATAATGCGTCCCGCTCGGGCAGGTAATTCCCTAGCGTAATTCCGCCGGTTTCCTGACCCCCGGCAAGAATATCTTCCCGAAGCATAACATCCGTAATGCTATTAAAACCAACTTTTGTTCGCTGTACCTCCAATCCATAGTGTGCGCATAATTTTTCAATCTTCTGTGTCATAGAGAATCCTGCAAGCACTTTACCAGATTGCCCCTCGTATTTAACGAGATAATGTATAACCAATAAGAAAAGTTGATGGCTACTAACATAATTTCCACGTTCATCAAAAAATGCTAACCGATCGCCATCCGCATCCACGGCAAAAGCCACATCCACATCGTTGTGCTGATTAATATGTTCTGCCAGTTCAAAGAGATTACGATACAAAGGATCGGGAGGAATGTTATTAAAAGAGGGATTAACATTGCAATGAAAATGGCGGATACCAGGAAATAGTTTTAGCATCACCTGCTGGCTGCTTCCATACATAGCATCGAACCCAAACTGCATACCTGATTTATTTAGCGAAGAAATATTAAAGGTATCGTTTAAATGCTTCAGGTATATTGATTCCAGGTTAATGTATTGAATTTTTCTTTGCTCCAGCAGGTAGTTCCAATTAAGCATTTCCAGGTCAAATTCGTAATCGGAAGCAATTAAATTCTGAATATCATCCAAATAGGTCTTAAGTAACGGACCACCATATGAACCCTTAAGCTTCATTCCGTTATAGGAGGCAGGATTATGGCTGGCAGTAATCATAACTCCGCACTGTGCTTTAAGTTTCACAACACCCAACGATAACATGGGTGATGTAATAAAGCTCTCAGAAATAAACACTTGAATCCCCTTCGAAGCAAGTATCTTGGCTACTGCTTCCATAAACATTTCACCACCAAACCGGGTGTCATATCCCAGTACTACCGATGATGCACCAAATTTATTGGTCATCCATCTGGCAATACCAGAGGCTACTTTTGTAACATTCGACAAGGTAAAATCTTTGGCAATTATGCCCCACCAACCGTCAATGCCAAATTTAATTTTATCCATTTATTAGGGCCATGTGTAAACAATATAATTCGAGCCGAACAATATAGTACATTCCTTACTCATAAAAAAGATCATCGGTAAATTCGCCGTCGGTTTAATTCTTTTTGATAAGCTCGTGCATTTTTATTGTGCTCTTTTAATGTTTTAGCAAAGCTATGGTATCCCGAAAGATCGGCCTTTGCACACATATAAATATAATTGTGTTTCTCAAAGTTTAAAACTGCATCAATAGATGCTATGTCCGGAATACATATGGGACCAGGCGGTAAGCCATCGTTTTTATAGGTGTTATATGGAGAATCGATTTTCTTTAGATCGTTGGTAACACGCCTGATCGAATAGTCGTTATGGGCAAATATTAGGGTGGGGTCGGCCTGTAAACGAATGCCCTTTTGAATACGATTCATGTACAAACCTGCTACTCTTCGCTTTTCGTCATCGAAGCGAACTTCTTTATTAACAATCGAAGCCAGTGTTATTACCTCTTTTGGGGTTAATCCTATTCGTTCTGCCTTTGCCTGGCGCTTTTTATTCCAGAACACATCATATTCTCTTTTCATTCGCTTAAGAAAGACTTCCGGATTGGTGTTCCAGTAGAATTCATAAG
>DNTK01000062.1 GCA_003508755.1 Bacteroidales bacterium
GCTAACAGAAAGCCATTCGGCATTTGTTCATACAATAGGTCTAGGTTATTGGAAAAAACACCCTATTCATATTGATCCGAACTGTAATAATTAAAAATGCATTTTCATATCGAGTCAGTTTTAATTTATTTCTTGATTCACATGCAGAAACGAAAGTAACTGCAGATTTTAACGAAAGTGTCAGATTCGTTTAATATGATGTAACGTTTTGTCATCAAGTGTCATCATGAAGGTGCGCAGGTTATGATGTCATAACAAAGATCATGCGTTGCTCGGATATTTATGCATAATAGGATGTAAAGGTATTTGGAAAGAATCTGGTTGGGTATCGAATAACTTTAGTTTATTTATAAAACCAAAGTATAGAATTTGCCTATAGATTTAAGGTTATTCCTTGCCAATTATTGTTAATGAGGCTTACCTGATTATGACAGATAACGGATTAAAATATGCAAAATTTTATTTTACAATAACCACCGGAAAATCCTGGCCAAAACTATAACCGGTAGGGTATTGGGGGGTAAGCATATATTCGTTGGTAAGCTCTGGCACCCTGTCCTCTACATAGCTTTTTAGTTCATTAGCCGTGATTTTCTCATCCATGGTGCCACCGTCAGCCTTTCCTTCGAGTCCTTCGAGCAGTGCATAGGTAAATATTCCATGCCCTAAATCTTTTGCCTCTGAAGCATATTGTATGGCTCCGCTTGCCAATAAAAAGAACGTACCGGTGCTCCTGGCTAGCTGAGCAATGGCTTTTTCACGATGAGCTCCTCTTGTTTGAAATGTTTCCAGCGCTCCTCCCGCCTGGCAGGCATCCAAAACAAACATTTGCTTGCGCGCTGCGATTAGCTTCGACATTTCCAACAATTCATCTGAAGAGATGGCTTTTTGATTTAATTGCTCATCATCGCCATAGAGTTTAGTAACATCATAGGGGATGATAAAAAATTGAGCGTTGGTATTATTCATACTCATGGCACCATGTCCGGCATAATAGAAAATAAAAACATCTTCGGGTTTAGCTTTTTGAGCGATTTCATTAAAAGCGGCTTCAATTCCTGCTTTGTCTGCATCGGTATCTTTAATAAAATACTCCTCGACCGAATGGAACAGAGTGCCGGCGCTTTTCTTAATCATTTTATTATAAGCCCTGGCATCGTTAATGGCATAATTGAGTTCATAGGCCGGGTTTTTATACTTATCTATTCCTACACTTAAAATGTATAGGTTTATTTCGGATTCAATGCCGTCAAAATAGATGGTTTTTGAAACAGGTGGTGATTCGGTTCGTTGGAGATCAATTGCGGTAGCTGTAATAGTATTACTTCCGGCCTGAAGCGGAACTTCGATGGTTTCCTGGTATTGCTTTCCTGCTCGTTTAGACGATTTATCAAAGGTCTGATTTTGTATTAGTTTTCCGTTGTGGTAAATTCTGTATTCATTTATCCCTCCACCCATATCGGTTATGTCAAGTGAAATGGGGATGCTGTTTTTAAACCAGCTAACTGAATCTGTCTTGTTTATTTCGTTCAGGGTATTATCTGTCAGAATATTCAACTTAATTGCAGGCGTATTTCGAATCAATTGTTGCAAATCAGAATCATCGGAACTAAAAACTTCTCCCTGCATTAATCGTTTGATAAGGTTAGGCGAGTAGAATTTTTCAAAAAGAGAGCCCACCGTGATAACCTCTAGCCCCGAAACATAGTTTACCAGTTTGAGTGCCTCCGGTGAACCATCAAAATAACCCGCCGGATTTTTGGCCAGCCAGTTTTCACGATCGATTTGTATGTAGGTATATACCTCTTCATAGCTTGCCAGGTCCCAAATTTTTATTTCTCCGTCAATGCTGCAGGAAATGAGCGTTTTTCCGTTGGATGTAATCATAACTGAAGTAACACCACCTGAGTGTCCTTTTAGCGTTTTCAGAACTTTTCCTGTCTCTGAGTCCCAAATTTTTATGGTTCTGTCATTACCTCCTGAAGCAATAAACTTACCATCGGGGTGGCAGGCAACTGAAAAAACACCTGAACTGTGGCCGGAGAACTTGTTGAGCAACATGCCCGATAAAAGGTCCCAAACCTTCACTTTTCCATCCAAACTGGCAGTAATCATTTTCTTCTGGTCGGGGCTAAAGCAGATATCTGTTACTAAATTGGTATGGCCCACAATATTTCTGAACTCCTTTAAAGCGTCTACCTCAAATAATTTAAGTTCTTTCCCCAAATCGCTTGAAGCAATGTATAAATCATTCGGTGTAAAGCTTAGGGTGTATGGCGAAACATTCTCGAAGTTCACATAATTTATAACCTTTCCTGAACTCGTATTCCACATACGTAAAACGGCATCCCAACTACCACTTACTATTGTTTCGTTATCGCTGCTAAATTTCACATCGAATACCAGTTCCTGGTGCCACTTGAAGGTGCGAATAAGATTGCCCGTAGCGACCTCCCAGAGTTTTATTGTTCTATCACCACTTCCGGTAATTAACCTTTTTCCATCGTTACTGAAATCGGAGCAAATAACTGTTTTTTTATGGCCCTGAAATATTTTATCAATCTTTCCGGTCTCAATATTAAAGAGCAATGCCACCGAATCAATATCGCCTTTTAAGAGATGCTTGCCGGTGGGACTCAGGGTAATTTTTGGTTTATAGCTTAAGTAACGGATGATAGGAGAGTCGTACCAGTTGCCCTCATCAAATTTCATCCCATTGGTCGGATCTTGGTTCAGGTAGCCTTTAAATACCTTGTCAGTTTTCCCGGAGGTAACATTCCAAAGTGCAGCAGTATTGCGGGCATTTGTTGTAAGCAAGTATTTGCCATCGGGACTAAATGCAGGTTTGCATTCCAGTCCATCGAATGATAAGTTCAATGCCTGGGTTCCTGTTTGAATATTCCACACCCATACCTTATCGTCGGCACGCACAAAAACATGCTTATTATCGGGACTAAACGCTACGTCATCCAACCAATTATCGTCCAGTTCGAACGCTCTAATCATTTTGCCCTTTCGGGCATCCCATATCACTAAACCGGCGTACTTGGATACGGTAGCCAGGTACTTGCTGTTTGGACTAAAAGCGATGAGTGTTTTGCATCCATCGCATATTTTTTCTTCATTGGGGTCAAGTTCATATAACTGCTCTCCGTTTTCCAGCTTGTAAAGTAGTGCCTTCTTTTTTGCTGTACCAATGGCAATGTATTCATTATCTGGACTTATTGCGAAGTTAACAGCCTTATCGACCGTAAGAGTTTTTGAGTTTATACTGTCGGCTAAGTCAATAAAGTAAGCTGTTTTGTAGTTGCCATAACTCAATATTTTGGATCCATCACTGGAAAACCATTGCCCTGTTATTTCTGCACTATAATCCTTTTTTAAGGTTCTTACCAATTCTCCCGACACTATGTTCCATAGCATGATTTGATCCCGGTCGTCTTCGGTAAGGATATATTTTCTGTCCGGACTAAAAACAGCTTTGAACATACGCTCTTTGGTGGGTCCGAATTGCTGAATTACCTTACCGGTTTTAATTTCATAAATAATGGCTTTATTGTCCTGAGAACTTGATAATAGCCACTGACCATCCTTGCTGAAACTTATTGAGCGAATAACACCCTGGTGTTGGGCAAAAGTCCTGATTTCCATGCCTGTGGCAGTGTTCCAAAGCTTAACGGTATGGTCAAAACTACCGGTTGCCACATACTTACCACTAGGGTGATAAGCTACACAGGATATTTTTCGTGCATGACCTTTTTGAAGTACGGTTTCGATATGGTTTTGACCGCTACACCAAACAGCGAAAACACTATTTAACCATATTATCAGGATTATTCTTACACTATACATCTTAGTTAATTTTAAAACCTACAATCAGAATGTCATCTATTTGCTCTTCATTTTCCATCCAGGTTTCAATCTCATTATCAAGTCGGCGAAATTGCTCTGACATGGGGAGTTTATGAATCTCGAGCAGTAGATTTTGCAGGCGTTTGATCATAAATTTTCGGCCATCGCTACCGCCAAACTGATCGGCATACCCATCAGAAAACATATAGAAGCAGCGGGGATACTGCTTATACTCCAGGAGGTGTTTGGTAAAACTCAAATCATCGTAATGGCTAAAACCAATGGGAAGCTTGTCACCTTTAATTCGTGTTGCTTCTCCGTTTTCGATAACCACAAGGGGGTTTTTTGCTCCAGCAAAAGCAACATCTTTGGTTATTAAATCGATGCTGCAAAGTGCCATATCCATACCATCCCTATTCTCTGTTTCTTCCTGCTTTAAGGCCACCTTTACATCTGTGCTTAAGCGTTCAAGAATTTCTTCGGGAGCGGTAATCCCGTCATGAAGAATTATCTGGTTTAAAAAGGAATTGCCCAGCATGCTCATAAAGGCGCCTGGCACTCCATGACCAGTGCAGTCAATGGCCGATACAATAAATTTGTTTCCTGTTTTACCAAACCAGTAAAAATCACCACTTACAATATCCTTGGGTTTAAAAAGAATAAAAGCATCATCGAGCTGTTGGTTAAGTTCAGCCACATCGCTTAATAAGGATTCCTGGATGCGTTTGGCATAGGTAATACTATCGGTAAGGTTTAGGTTCTTTTCTTCTATCTCTTTTTTCTGAGTTGCTATCTGGGTGTTTTGTTCGTTTAGTAATGTGTTTTTATGAGAAATGATTTTGTTGGTTCTGCGTTTCGAACGGTATAACAAATAAAGAATAACCACAATGGTTAATACAAAAACAATTACTCCTATCAGGGAATAGCCCAATGACTTTTGTCTCTGGATGGTAAGTGCCAGAATCTTGTTTTCCTTTTCTTTCTTTTCGGTTTCGAATTGAATACTTAAACGCTCAACTACCTTCCGGGTATTTTCGTTTGATACTGAATCGGCATAAGCCTTATGCAACTTGTGGTAATTAAAGGCATTCCTAAAATCGGCTTTCGCGGAATACAATTGATAGAGTATTTTATAGCTTTCGCTTAAAATTTCCTTATCGTTTATGGCCAATGCAACCGGAATACTCTTTAGAATATACCGTTCGGATTCTACATATTTGTCTTGTTGAAACATGACACTTCCAAGCCTGAGGTAAGTGAGTGCAATGCCCTTGTTATCGTTTACAAGAATTTTAAAACCCAAGGCCGATGAGTAGTTATCTACAGCCTGCTTGTATTGGTTTTGTAAAGCATGCGCAAGACCAATCTGATTGTAGCAATTTCCTATTCCTGCTTTATCGGAAAGCTGTTGTTTTATCGACAAGGCCTCATTAAAAAGTTGAATTGCTTCAACATAGTTTTTTTGAATCAGGTAGATATCTCCGATAGAATAGATGCTTTCAGAAAGTTCCAGTTGCGATTCAAGTTCGCTGTAGTTAACTTTTGCCACAAGAAAATACTTTAGCGCAATACCAGGTTTATCGAGTTTCCGGTACAAGCTTCCCAAATTGTAATTTCCATGTGCTATTTCAACTTTGTTTCCGGTTTCTTCTGCCAGCTTAATCGATTCAAGACGATATTCCAAAGCCTTTTCAAAAATACCCCATTCCTGGAATATAAGGGCAACAATATTTAACGAGGCGGAAATATTTTCCGCTTGATTCAGGCTTCGATCAATTTCTAGCGCTCTTAAACCATATTCTAAAGCGGTATTGTAAAGTCCTTTTTTCAGATACACGAGGCTTAAATTATAAACCACTGGTGAAAGCGCTTCCGGCTTAGAAATTTCTTCCGCAATACCTGCAGCTTTTTTATAATAGTATATGGCACTATCAAATTTATTCAGTTGCTGAAAGATATTTCCGATTTCTTTGTAGGTAGTTATTTGCTGGGGAAAGTTATTTGGTGTAAGCGACTGTTGTGCTGAATCTATTTTTTGCCGCAAGGCATGGTTTGTTTCATTAACCTGGCCAACACCAGCTAATGGTAAAAGAACAAATAAGAGGCCTGCATACGCGGACTTAAATTTTATCATAATATGCAAGATAGCTATTTCAAAATCAAAATGATTTAGCGTGATTGACAATTTTATTACTAAATTGTAGGGTAGTTACCATTATAATGCTTCTCATGAAGAAATTGATTGCTGTTTCAGGGTTGACCATGTTACTTATTGTTTCTTTTGCTCAGAATACACCAGGATATTCTGCCATGATTCTGGATCTGCAAGGCGAAGGAATAATGAAACGGGGTAATGAGGAAATTCCCCTTGAACTTCCACAGCGCTATATGCCAGGCGATGTGCTAAGAGTGCGCCAAGGGAATGCCATTGTTATGTTATTTTCGGGGCTGGAAGTTCCCCTCTCGGCCGTTTCGGATTATACCATACCGGCGGAGGAGGTTATGGCTTCGAACGAGTTACAAGCAATGGCCAATACCGATAAAGAGGAGCTTAGCCTGCTGTCGCAATCGGGAACAGCCTACCGTATTCGTGGCGAAAGCATTGTTTTTCCAAGAACTTCGAAAGTACTGAAACCTGAAAACATGGTGCTAAGAATTAACACCGATAGTATGCCCGACTTTTCATGGAACTTAAGGATAATCGATGCTTTTTCACAAAAAGAAGTATACCGGCAGGAGAATATAACCGATTCGCTGGTATCTCTGGCTGAAGCACCTCTATTAGATGGTAAATCCTATTATTATTTGTTGGGAAATATGACTTATTCTAAACCTGAGATGGGTTCCATTATCATTGCAAAAAAGAATGAACAAATGTCAGATTTTCCTGATAACCCGGTTGATCACTATACCAATCTTTCGATTATCTCAGCTTATTATAATAAAAAATATTACTTTGCTGCCCTTAACTATATCGAAGCCTGCATAGAGCGATATCCCGAATTTGAGATATACCGGAAAATGATGGATAATTTATTGGCGGAGTGAAGCTAATTCTGGTTATCACCATCGGTTTCTGAATGTGCTGAATCGATTTCTGGTTTCCGAAGAATAAAGTAAAGCGGAAGAAATACGATCAAGAGTAAAAAAACCCCAAAAGCCCAAGCCCAGGCATTCATTCCTCGTTTTTGGGCATCCTTAGCCACAAGAATTGCTACAACCAATGCAATAATAATACCTATGAAGTTTTCCATATTCTTTGAAAATAAAACAATAACTTTTTGCGGGTGAATATAGAATAATAATTGGAATAACCAGTCATTCTATTGAAGCAACCACTGCTTAGTTATTGTTCCATCAATTTAATTCCTTCCATTGCCGAAGAACCAGTTGGAGTATTCATTAGCGCTTTAGTAAAAAGCACTTTGGCCTGTCTGTATTTTTTCAATTGGTAATTGGTCCAGGCAAACATAACCAGGGCATCATAATCGAAGGGATAAAGATTTACCACTTTTTCAAAATAACTTTCGGCAGTCAGATAATCTTTTTGGCCATAATAAATGAGGCCCAATCGATGCAATGCTATTGAGTTATTGGGAGCAATCTCAAGAATTTTTTCATATTGAGAAATTACACTGCTCCAGTTTCCCAGGGCTGCCTGTGGTAACACAATACCAAACCTGGGTTCAATGGCATAGGGTTTTTGTTTAATGGCCAGACTGTAGTAAGCGTGCGACTCGTTAAATAAGCCAGATGAGTAGGTTAGCCATCCAAGACGGAGATTGATTTCATAGGTATTTTCGTCATATACATTTTTAAGATCCAATATAGCATCGGACAGGTTGCCGGATGCTTCGTGCAGATAGCTGTTTTGAAATGCTTCGATGGTTTTATCCAAAACTTGTGAATAACCAAAAAGCGTTGTTATACTTAGTATTACTGCCAAAGCCAACATTCTTAAAATTTCCATTGTATACCTCCTGTTATTGTTTGATAATTAAACTTTTTTGTATTGAGTGGGTTGAGTGGATCGTTTTCAGGGACAAATATGCTTTCTGACTGGTAATAATTATAGGCCATATAAATTGAGATCTCAGGCCTATATAATGGGATTATTAGAGTTGCACCGGAAATCCTGTTGTGAGTCTCAAGACTGTTATAGACCAGCTCAGAAAAAGAGTCGTAGAAGTTATTAAAAGGCCCCCGGGTTTCTTATATATCCAGCCATAGGTACTTAAAAATCTTAAAACCTAAACGATGAGAATGTATGAATTGTAAATCTGATGTTTGGTTAAATTTTTGTTCATGTAAAAAGGCTAATCCGGTATAATATAGATTCAGGTTTCCAAAGGGATAAACTGTAAAGGATAGCCCTCCTGTTATCTGTCTTAACTGGTTAAGATTGGATCCGCTTCCGGAAATAGACAACCTGAAAAGGCCGAAATCTTTTATCGCTTGAATGGATGCAACATAATTATTACTGGTACTATACTCTTTAATCTCCCGATCCTTACCTATTCCTGTACCATAGGTTGTATATATAGGTATCCTGTAGTGTATTACAGAAAATCCTGGTTTTATGGTGAATCCCATCATTGGAATAATGGCCATATTCAAGTTGTAGCCATATTGGTCCAAAGTCTGCACTTCTGATGTGTAAGGAAGTGAGTTTATAACTCCGTAGGCAAATTCATTCTTCGAAAACAATCGTATGGAGTGATTTATGGCTATACTGTTTCCAAAACGATGTTTCATATCAAAAGAAAGCTGCATATAACTTTCCGGTAGTTTCTGAATTCCATCTATATCTGGAGGAGCTGTTTGTAATATGTCGTTTTTTATGTCCGTTATTCCTCCTGCATAGGACAGAAACATATTCGCATCAATAAAGGATTTTTTTGGATCAATATTAAGGTGCTTTAGTAAAGCCAGATTAAATTCTCCTGAGAGTTTCTTTGCATCCAATGGCCGATCGCCATATTTATAGCAGTAATATAGATACTCTAAAGCAGTGGGATCATGTTTATTAAACTCAAGGGCTTTTTGATAATGAGGAATGGCCTTCCGGTATTGGTGCTTCATAAAATAGGCATAGCCAATTCTCATTCGCAGGTAATAGAAATCAATATCATTAGAGACGGCATTTATGCCTATGAAAATCATTTTTTCCCAATCGCCCCTTAAGTAGGCCCCGTATGTTGCTGTATCGGCTTCGAAAAAGCTAATAGTTTTCTGTCCGGAGACCGGGATTAATAATACAATCGATATTGCAAATAGTATAAGTTTCATTTTGCTTTTTGCTTCATCTTAGCATGTAAGTTTAGTTTGAAGTGATTTGCCTGAAAGCAATATTTTTTTGTTTGCTGGTTACGATAATAGCCTGGACTCCGTTAAGACCTATTGTAATATCAAAGTATAATGTGCCTATCTTTTTTTTCAAAAAGTAATTCGAAAGTTCCGAGGCGAGTTTTATTTCGGAAGGAGAAACCGGGTCGTTAATTGAGAGGCATTTTAGCCTGTATTTTGATTTTATCAGCAGAATAAATGGGCTGATAAAATCGTGTATCCACAAAATCCATCCAGGATAAGTCAGGTAAAGAGGAAAGTTATCTTTTATCTCTAGTTGTTCATAATAACCCTTTTGAGTTTTAAAAAGTGCCAGGTAGAAGTAAAATAAAAAAGATGTTCGGTTACCTTCATAATGAGTAAAATAGAATAGGTTATTATCGTTCTCGAAAAAGGCTTTTGCTCCTGTTTTTTTACAAAATAAATAGGATTGATTATACTCATTAACCATCACTTCCCATTCGGTTGTTAATTGTTTATTTGATAGGATTACTTCATATTGTAAGATCTGACCAGGTATTAGATTTATAGCATTTACCATTAGATTAACCGATTCGATATTCGAAACAGTTTCTTCAACCTTAGGTTTCGAATGTGTATTTAATATTCCTTTTCCATTATTGTAGGCTATATAATTACTAAGGGGATAGTCTATGGTAGCTGAACCTATATAGGGAAACGGCTGAACCTGAAAGTGTAGGTGAGGATATGGAGACCGACCCGAATTACCACAATTAGCAATAATTTGCCCAAATTGAACTTCATCGCCTTTCTTTACTTTAATGGTTCCTTTTTTTAAATGGCTAAGCTTAGAATAGATATTATTGTTGTGCTTGATTATAATAGAATTTCCCCAATTGTCTTTTAAGTTGGATTGGCCTATGATATTTTCTTCGATTCCTTCAATTACTTCTTCTACAATGCCTTTTTCAGGAGCAATTACTGGTTTGTTATAACAGTAATAATCTTCCGGATAATCGCCGGTGTTTTTAAATTGATTTCCTTCTGTATTGATAATAACAAAATCCCATGCATGACGATATAACCCCTTGTGAGTATGCTTACCGTTATGAGCCTGCGATACTATCCACTTACCGAAGAAAGGCAATTTTATAGGTGTAAAAAGTTTGTATCTGAAACGTTCTTTATTATTGAGAAAAATGTAGAGATTTTTTTCAGGAGCATTATGCTGATAGTATACCTCCGAAAGTTGATAGGAGTATTTTTCTCTGAATTTTAATGTATAAAGAAAAAGTAATACTATCAGGTTAAAGGGAAGAGAGTATATAGATAATTTAAAAATGATAAATATCGAGTTTAGACTTATGGTCAGAACCGCAACAAGTGGAATTAGTAATATCATCCAAAAATAAGCATATCGCGAAGGAATTAGGAAAAAGCCCCCCAGGGCAATAGATGTGAGAATGTAGTTAAATCCAAAATAGAGATAATCTAAATGTGTTACTTCGGCCCCTATAAAAGCATAAAATGTATATGCCAGGAAAAATCCGATAAGCGAAAGCGAAAAGGCGATTCTTGAAAATAGCAGTAATCCAAATGCAAGAATTATTCCTGTAAGTAGATTATCCTGAAAAACGATTGCACTAAGTGATGCCAGATAAGCACGTAAAGCCTCCGGTATTTTTACACTGTTTATTATCTCGTAGGCTTTTACCAGGGCAGAACCTCCAAGTGAATAAAGTTCGTTGAATGTGTAAATACCACGATCATTAAGTCCTAGAACATTAAAACTATTGGAAGCAAGCATAAACGACCATAGAGCTATTATAAAAGGTACACTTAGAAAGGGGAGACCGTATTTACCGATGACACCCTGTAACGAAACCGAAATAAAAAATGTAAACAACGAGGCCAAAACAACTATTCCTAATAAGAAAACCGAAGGAGTAAAATAAACACCCAATCCCAAACCAACCAGCACACTGTTAAAACCTAACAGACCCTTTTTTAGAATCGTTCGATCATAGCCCAAAAGAATACCACAAATTGATGAGGTTAATACTGCAATAAAGCCATATAAACCAGTAAAAAAATCAATAAAAGTCACAAGAAATATTAACAGTGCAAATGGCTTGTGGGTAGAAAAAAATATTTGAGAATAACTGTTTAATATTGCATTAACTAAGTCACCCAAATTAGACTTTACTCTTATTAATATTGGTGCTATTTTTTTCTCCTCATCCATACAGGTAATATTTTTATAAATAAATTTCCTTTAGATGTTCCGGTACTCTTTCGAGTTCGTTCATGGTAGCGTGATTTTCGTTTTCACGAATCACATGTGATTTCCCGTTTTCATCAATCATAACTACATTTGGACGGTAAGTAATGAACTGTAACCATTGAGTCATGTTATAAGCTCCAACACGCTTAATAACCACCTGATTGCCCTTTTCAAGAACTGGAAACTGAATAGCATTACGAATGACATCAATGTTCATACATAAAGGCCCATATATTGTTGTATCCTCACTGTCAGGGTGCACTATTCCAGCTGGCACAATTTGATGATCATACCAAAATGATGTAAACAGATTGTTTACTCCAATATCAATAACCAGTGAACGCCTTCCATCCGCTAATCTCTTATTCGCTAATACGGTACCCAGGAGATATCCGGCATCATCGATTAATGCTCTTCCTGTTTCCAGAAAAAGTGTAGGCATATGATCATGTTGAATGTCGCTGTTAATTAGAGCTGCTGTGATAGCTTCTGCATAATCATCAAAACTGGGACACGTATCGGTTCCAGGCAAATAAGCACCCTTTAAAGTGTTTTTTGAAGCAAATCCTCCTCCCAAATCCAGGTATTTAATGTAATGGTCGTATTTCTGTTTAATTCGCACAACCAAAGAAGCCAGCTTATCAGCAGCAACAGTATAAGCATTTGGTGTTAATATGTAAGTGCCGATATGTGTATGCAAACCCATAAGATCGAGATCTGGTTCAGGCATAATTTTGTTGATGGCCGTCCAGGCTTCACCGTTTTCATAGTTAAATCCAAATCTATCCCATCGCGGATAGATTCCGGTATCCATGTTTATCCGAATAGCAACCTTCGCTTTTTTCCCTATTTTAGGAGCTAATGCAATAATTGAATATAATTCATCAAAATGATCAATATGGATAAGTGCCTCATGACTAATAGCCATGGTCAAGTCTTCATCTGATTTATCGGGGCCGTTAAATAGTATTTTGTTGCCGGGCACACCATTTGCCAGAGCCTTTTCAAATTCGAATCCTGAGACTACCTCGGCCCATGATCCCTCCTGGTGGTAAACTTTACAAACAGCATTCAAATAATTTGTTTTATACGACCAGGCAAATTGAATTTTCGGATACCGGGTTTTAAATGCCGATACAGCCTCCTGGTAGGTAGCTCGTATTTTTTTTTCAGAAATTACAAAAAGAGGAGATCCATAGTTTGCAATTAGCTCGCTAACCTCTATATCATCTATTGTGCTAATAGACTGAATATTTGCTCCCCGACCAAACTTGTCCGGAACTCCTGCATTTATTCTGGTAATAACTGGTCGTTCAAATCTGAGTTTTTCCATATTGTTTTAATTATCTGATAATAATTTTTTTACTTGCTATAAGTTTATTACCCTCTTTGAGCGTATAGTGATATAGTCCGGCAGGTAAATCATCTACCTGAACTTTTGAACCATTGCCTCTATATATTTGCTGTTTTACTTTTATACCTGAACTATCATAGATATTTAGCTCGGCTTCGTTAAGACTGTTTTCCTCGGAACTGTAAATAGTAATTGCCTGTGAAGCAGGATTTGGAAAGGCATAATATTCAGATGCTTGTGAAATTTTCGAGTTTAGGGTTGTTTGGCCTATTTTATATACATTGGTCGTAACTTCATAATAACCTGCCGGATTATATATATATGAATATGCCAATAGGCGGTGTTCATTTTTTATTTTATTTAATTCAGCCCAACCTCCATTTGGCAGATTCAATAAACTGTATCCATCTTCATTTATCACCGATAACCCATACTGAAAATAGTAACTACTTTCAGTAGGGACATACTTTTCATAAATGTATAGCAGTTCGATAAGTGCATCGGAATTAAAAAGATTCGTACCAACAAATTTTACATCCGATAAATAGTATCCGTCAGGAATGCTCAGATAAATAGTCTTGTATAATACATGACTTGAAGTGTAGATTCTGCACTGGCTTGCCGGTACATCCATCAGATAATAATAGTAATCCTCATCGTTAAGCTCGGTTACCGAGGCAGAGTAATTGTAGGTGTTTTCGAGCGTTATTTGCGACATTGCACAAACCGCAATTAATAGCATGCCAGTGGTTAATGTTAAGTGTTTCATGTGGATATGATTTGTTTTTCTAATTCTCCATAAATCGATAATTGTTCAAACTCCTGAATATCACCAAGCAGATCCCAAGAGTATCGAATAAACATCTTACCTGTCTGATACATCTTGTAGGGAGTAACTGATTTACCCATTGCAAGTTTCACCAATGTTTCAGGGATGTTTTGGCCTGCACCAACTGCCAGGTATACCCAGGCCGGAATTCGCGGATTTATTTCGATTAGGTAATATTCACCTGCATTTGTTTTAATCATTTCAATTTCCATGGCACCGCGCCATTTTGTTTTTTCAATAAGACCATTTGTAATGCCTAATAATTCAGTGTCACTAATCGTTATACCACTCCATGCTTTTCCTTTATCGGTAATAAATTGTTTACGCATTGGTACTGCAGCTATGGTACTTCCCATACCATCGCCTAATGCAACAACATTAACTTCGGTACCTTTAATAAATTCCTGAATTATAATAGGTATACCCCATTTAGCACTTATTTTATTAAAATGTGTGGTAACCTGCTCAGGATTATAGGCGATATAAGCATCATAGAATTTTCCTTTTACCAAAACAGGATATTCGAAATCATCGCTCAGTTTTTCTATTTCATACTGCCCGGTTAGAGTTTTACTTTTAGGGACTTTAACATCGTATTTTATGCCAAAGGAATCCAGGTTGGCTTTATGTCTTTCTTCAAACTGCTCCAGCGAGGGTAGAAATGTTTTAATACCTATCTCAGATAGTTTTGATGAGGCTTTCATAAAGGTGTATAGTTCAGCATCAAGGTTAGGAATAATGAGATCAATGGGATCTTTTTGGTGAATTTCTTCTATTCGCTCAACATAGGCTTCTGTGCCTGTCGAGGGATAGGGTATCATATAGGTTTTATTAATTAATCCTGGCATGTACACACCAGGTTCAAGATTTTCATATGCCAAACCTATAATTCTAGCTTCGATAACTTCTGAATCTCTTATTCCGCGAATGACAGGTACTCCCGGACCCGGATTATCAGTATTGTTTAAACCCGTAACAGCAATTGTTATTTTAAGCTTTTCCATATTGCTTATTCGTTTTCGATAAGATTAAACTGTCTGAGCATTGAATAAAAATCATCGAGATAACGCTGGAGAGTATGTTTTTCGACTTTAAATTCTTCCAATATTGATCTAATAATGGCATTTTCAGATTTTCCTTCTGATAGCATTTTCACTATTTGTTGTCCGGTTTTATTAAGGTTAAATGAATCTCCTGATGAAGGATCGAATAGAAATCCTGATTCACTTATGGCAATGTTTTTTTTAAGTTTCATACTCTTTCTGTTTTCAAGGGTATTTTGGACTTTACAATACAAAGTTTTAAAATCGATCACTTTTATGTGTTACAACTTTTTATAGTAATTGTGTAATATTTTAATGAGGAAGGTTATAAGAATTCGATGCCTGTTTTTTCTGAGCGATCGCTTTCTTTATATTGCGAAACTGTAAAGCCGGTAACTGATTTAAATTGATTGCATAAATACTGAACGCTGGAATAATCCATCATGTAGGCAATTTCACTCAAGGTAAATTCTTCGCTATCGATAAGGTGCTTAATGCGTTCGATTTTCTGCAGTATAATATATTTTTCAAGTGTTTGCTGTTCATGCTCAGAAAACACTTTCGAAAGGTACTGGTAGCTTAGACCAAGTTTTTCAACCAGATAATCAGATTTACGAACTATTGAATCCACATTATTAAGGTGATGTACTAGTTCTATTACAGCAACCTTAATTTCTTCGACAATTTTATCTTCACGACTGTGGACCAATTCAAATCCATAGTATTTTAACATGTAATTGATTGTTTCGTGCGATATTGGTTTTTCAGGCTGAATTATGTGAACCTTACCCAGACTAATATCTCTGACATGCAATCCTAACGATTCAAACTTTTCCTTCAGGAATATCTTGCAACAATTACATACCATATTCTTGATATGCAAAACTTCTGATTTTATGCCTGATGGAATGTCCAATGGAGTCGATTTTATACTTTGACTCCGAAATACTAAAAAGGTTTAATTGCAAAAAAAACGAGACTCAATTATTTGAGCCTCGTTTTGATTTACTTTTTATAACCTAATTATTTGTTTTTTCCATTTCCGTTGCCATTCATAATGGCTTCGTGCTTATTTTTTAATGTATCACCAACTCCCATCATTTTCTTTTGAGCAATGGTAGTCATCCGGTACATAACAGGCACAATAACAAGTGTCAGGAAGGTCGAAAAGGTTAATCCAAAGATTACCGTCCAGGACATGGGGGTCCACATGGCGGCCATATCGCCACCGAAATAAATATTTGGATCATAATCGCGCAATAACCCCTCAAAATCGATGTTCAAACCTATGGCCATCGGAATTAATCCAAGTATGGTTGTGATAGCGGTTAATAACACCGGGCGCAACCTTGTTTTACCACCATCGATGATACATTCTGTGGCTACATCGATGGGCAGGAAGGCCCCCTCTGGCAAACCCAATTCCTTGCGCTTTCGGGCTTTAAGAAGTTCAATGTAATCAATGAGCACAATGGCATTATTCACCACAATTCCGGCCAATGAGATTATTCCTATGCCGGTCATGATAATTACAAAATCCATATTGAAC
The DNA here is from genome assembly GCA_003508755.1 of Bacteroidales bacterium. GTDB lineage: Bacteria > Bacteroidota > Bacteroidia > Bacteroidales > UBA10428 > UBA10428. The sequence continues at coordinate 16,219 of DNTK01000062.1, forward strand.
GTCCACAAACCACCAAACACACCAATGGTGCTAAAAATTATCGATGATAAGATAATGAGTGGTCGAACCACGGAGTTAAATTGGGTAACCAGGATAACCAGAATGGCTGCAAGTGCTATCATCATAGCACGCCCCAGAAATTCAGACGATTCTTCCTGTTCCTGTTGTTCACCGGTAAATTCATATGTATATCCTGCAGGCATTTCAAAGTCTTCCATGAGGCTCATTAATTGCTGATTAATGGTGTTGGCATTGTACCCCTCAATAACATTCGAATAGAGTGTAATTACCCTGTCCAGATCCTTACGGCGCACAGAGCTAAAAGATGTTGAATATTCAAAATCGGCAACCGAAGATAGCGGAATATAAGTAGGGGGTCCATCGCCATAAACGACCATTTTCATGTTTAGCAATGCAGGTAAATCGTATCGGTACTGATCGGCCAGCCGCACCATGATAGGGTATTCATCCTCACCTTCCTTAAACTCTGATGCCTGTTCGCCATAAAGGGCCTGCCTCAGGGTAAAAGCAATTTGCTGGGTATTTAATCCAAATCGTTGTGCTTTGTCCCTGTCGATATGGATAAGTAACTCGGGATTCTGAGTACTGATGTTCATTTTTAACCCCTCGATTCCGGCGATATCCTCCAATTCGATATAGGTTTTAATGGTATCTGCAAGGTATACTAACTGGTCGAAGTCGTTACCGATAATTTCCAGATTTACCGGCTTGCCCGTTGGAGGTCCTCCTTCGTCTTTCGATACTTCAATTTCAACACCCGGATAACGGCTTTTTACAAATTCGCTGAAATCACGCATCATGTCAGATGTGCTTGTTGTACCGCGAAATTCATAATCGATAAAACTTACCGTAATTATTGACTGGTTGGGTTTTGTTCCTGCCGAGAAGTCCATAGGATCTCCTTTACCTACTGTAGTGAGCACTGATTCGACTATGGGCTCTCCCTTATCGTTTTTGTAAGGTTTGAAGAAATTTATGGCATCGTCTTCAAAATCTTTTATAAAATCGTTGGTGCCGGTAATATCCGTTCCAATGGGCAGTTCGCAAACAATGTTTATGTAGTTTGGATCGGCATCAGGGAACAATATTACATCAGGCATTCTTCCAAAGAACAACATGATGGTTATTACCAAGAGCGCAATTGTACCACCAAAGAACAGCAACAGGTTTTTACCCCGAAGGGCAAACCGAAGTGCCCGGCTGTAAACTTTTTCCAGCAGCACCAAAAAGATATCCTGGAACCAGGATTCCGCTCTTCTGAGAAATAGCTGGTGCATGATACCAATTAATCCGAATATGATAAGCAGGTTTCCAAAAATCTTGCCTCCTGCTAATAAAAATAAAACACCCACTGCAATTAAACCACCTGCAAACATCAGTGCTATCCTCTTATTTCGGCCATTGCTTCCATTTCCATTATTATTTTTCTTCACCTTAATAAAGGTTGCCGAAACTACCGGAATTATTACCAATGCAACAAACAGTGATGACGATAACACAATAATAAGCGTTATGGGCAGGTATTTCATAAATTCACCCATGATACCGTGCCAGAAGGCAAGCGGAACAAAAGCGGCAAGCGTAGTTGCCGTAGAGGCAATAATGGGTATAGCAATTTCACCCACCGCCTGTTTTGCTGCTTCCCATGGTTCGTATCCATTGTGCACAAACCTGTATATATTCTCTACTACCACAATAGCATTATCTACAAGCATTCCTAATGCCAGGATTAATGCAAATAATACAATCATATTAATGCGAAAGTCGATGGCACCAATAATTACAAAAGAAATAAACATCGACATGGGAATGGCCAAACCTACGAAAAGCGCATTTCGTGTGCCCAGGAAAAAGAAGAGTACAAGAATTACAAAGATTACACCAAGAATCATGCTGTTTTCAAGGTTGCTTAGCTGCATTTTAACCATTTCACTCTGATCGTTAGTGATTGAAATGTTTAAACTAGGAGGGAGCATTTGATCTTCCTCAGCTTTATCAAGTACTTCAAACACATTGGCTGTTGTGGTCAGGAGGTTCTCACCTCCTTTTTTTACAACCTGAACCGAAACAACAGATTCTTTATCGAGCCGCGCATAGGTAGTGGGTTCTTCATACCCATCAATTACTTCAGCCACATCCTTCAAATAGACAATTTTATCTTCATCTTTTTTAATAATGATGTTTTCAAGTTCTTTTACTTCCTCAAATTCTCCGACGGTACGGATACTGCGGCGTGTTTTTCCAAGTAAAATATCACCACCCGAGATGGATACATTTTCACCGGCCACTGCTTGAGTGATATCGAAGAACGAAAGCTCATAAGCTTCGAGTTTTACAAGATCGACATTGATTTTTACCTCGCGTTCATTAACACCTTCAATAAGCACTTTTGAAACTTCCCCGATGCTTTCAATTTCATCCTGCAGGTATTCAGCGTATCCTTTTAATTCTTCCACACTGTAATCGCCCGAAAGGTTAATGTTCAGTATTGCGAACTCGGAAAAATCAATATCAAACACAAGTGGTCCGCTAATATCATCACCTGTCGGAATTTCGTCTTCTGCATTGTCAACAGCATCTTTTACCCTGCGCAGGGCATCTTCCAGGTCGACATCGGTATTGAATTCGACAAAAATCATGGAGGCATCCTGTGCCGAGATGGATGTGATTTCTTTTAGTCCACGCACATTCTCAATTTCCTTTTCGAGAGGGCGGGTAATTATATTCTCAATATCCTCAGGAGAGTTTCCAAAATAAACTGTCTGAACCATAATCTGAGGCCATACAATTTCAGGAAATAGCTCCTTTGGAAGACTTCTGTAAGAATAAACTCCAAAGAATAAGAGTACGACAGTTAGCAGGTAGACCGTATTTTTGTTCTTTAAGGCCATGGTCGTTAGCTTAAACTCCCGTATGACCTGTTCTGATAGTTTTTTTGCGCTCATAACAATGTTTCCTCCTATTATTCAACAATGTGTACCGGCATTCCTGCACTAACCAGGTGATAACCTTTTACAATTACTTTGTCGTTTGTATTCAGTCCGGCTGTTATCATGGTTTCATCCTCGTAGGAAAGCGATGTTTCAACAGCTCGTTTCTCTACTACCTGTTCACCCTCTTTTTCAGTGGTTACATACACATATTTTCCAGTAATGTCTTTTCTGATTGCCAGCGATGGTACCACATATGCCCTATCTGCACTAAACACATTTATTTTTATGGTAGACACCATATTGGGTTTTATTTTCTCACTTGCATTTTTTACATGGAGCTCAATCTCGAACGTACGGCTTACCGAATTAATCACTTTAGAAACTCTTACCACAGGAGTTTTCAAACTATAGTCAGGCAGCGAAGAGAAGGTAAGCTCCACATTTTGTCCTGCTCTAACCTGGTCGATGTATGCTTCAGAAACATCAGCTTTAATGGTTAATGCTCCCAGGCTTACAAATTCGATAACCGGCATGGCCGGACCGGCCATTTCACCTTGCTTTGGAAATATTTTGTCGACAATACCATCAAAAGGAGCCCGGATTTGTGCCATACGCACCTGCGCTTCCAGGGTTTCTAGCTGTGCTTCAAGCGTTTCTTTAGAATTTTTTGCACTCAGATACTGTATCTCTGAACCAATGCCCTGATCCCACAAAGCTTTTTGTTTCTCGTAGGTGGTTGTTGCAAGTTCCAGGCCACTTTTAGTTCCCTGAATTTGTTTTTTAATGGCATCGGTATTTAGCGATACAAGCAAATGCCCCTTTTTAACTCGTTGCCCTCTGGAAACATGAATTTTTTCAATGCGACCATTCATTTCAGGACTGATCATGGCATAGTTATCCGATTCAACATTTCCATATACAATAATGTAATCGTTAAAGGGTTCAGGCTGGATGTTTTTTACGGACACTGGCACCAAAGATCTTTCCTTGCTAAGGGATGCCAGATCGTTTTCGAGCGCTTTTAGCTTTTTGCTCATGTTTACAACCTTATTGCGCTGCAAGGCAATTTTCTTGATTAGTTTAAGCTCGTCGGTAGTATTGGTGGTGTCGAGTTCAGCTATCTGAAGATTTAAATTGTTGATCTCTTTCTCAACTTTTAACTGGGCTGTTTGTAAAGAATCTCTTCTTTCGATCAGTTCTTTAACGTCAGCACTTTTTTTTCCGCCTGACCCACATGCTACGAGCAATACGATGGGTATTATTTTTACAAGTGTTTTCATGACAGTATTTAATCTTTTCTGGTTTCTAAATGGGTTATAGTTTATTGAATGCCTTATCAAGGGCTATTTTTGCGTTTAGTAAATCAAGTATAGCAGTAGAAATTGTTAACTGCGCTTCGAGGAATTGATTGTTTGCGAGTGTAAGATCCATACTTGAAACCATTCCCTGCGTGTATTTGGCAGTGGTGTTTTCAAGTATGCGCGTGGATAGTTCGAAATTATCAATTTCATTCTGATAGGTTTCCATTGCATTTAAATAATCGAAGCGCGCCTGATCAGCTACCATGAAAAGTGCTTGTGCTTCCTGATCTTTTTGCAGTTGCGATTTTTCAAGCTCGATCCGGGCCTGACTGACCTTGGCATTTTTCATTCCGCTGTTAAAAATAGGAATCGACATGCTTACACCTACCATATGCCGCATCGTAAAATCAAAATCAGCTCTTTCGAGTCTATCGTTGTATTGATAAAAAGCAGATAAACTCGGAAGATAGAGCGACTTTTCACGCCTAAGGCTCAATTGGTTGAGTTTCTCTTGGGTACTAAGCAGGCGAAAATCGATGTTATCTTCTAAATTAAAGGTATATAAGTTATCCAGTGTGATGAGGTTGGCATCAATCAGTCCATCAATGTCTTCAGTAAGGATAACTTCGGAATTCATGCTAAGCCCCAACTGGTATTTCAACATTTTGTACATGAATTCAACCTGTCGTTCAACTGCACGAAGTTGATTTGATGTTCTTTTCACATTGATGGCTATCTGATCTGCTTCGGTTACTTCAATTAATCCAAGCTCGCTCGATTTCTTCGTATCGT
>DNTK01000048.1 GCA_003508755.1 Bacteroidales bacterium
ATCGGGATTAGTTCAACATTCAGATTTCATTTCGTTTCGCTCATGAAATCTGTGTGCAAAGTTGTGCGATAATGAAACAGATCCCGATTAGCTTCGCTATCGGGATTAGTTCAACATTCAGATTTCATTTCGTTTCGCTCATGAAATCTGTGTTTCACTAAAAAAAAAGTCCCGGAAAACCGGGACTTTGAGAAGCGGTCCATGGTGGACCATATATAGATTAGGTTTTAGGTTACATACTAAATAGCAGCGCCTCCTTTTTCTTCGGTTCTTATTCGAATACACTCCTCCAGGGGAGTGATGAAGATTTTGCCATCTCCAATTTCACCATCGGAATTGGTTTTTGCTGCTTTAATAATGGTGTTCACAGTAATATCTACAAATTCTTGGTTTACTGCTATTTCCACCTTAACACGCGGAGTAAGGTTAGGAACTATTTTCTTCCCACGGTAAATATCTGCTTTGTGAGCCTGACCATGCCCAGATACCCTAACCACAGTAATTCTTGTAATATCTGCAGCTATGAGTGCTTCTCGTACTTCGTCAAGTTTGGTTTCTCGTATAATTGCTGTTATTAATTTCATCGTAATTTCTGTTTTAATTCAACTGGATAATACAAGTTAGTAATTAAAGGTTTAACAAGCCATACCCATGCTCTCCATGGTAGCTGGCATCCAATCCTTGCATTTCATCTTTATCCTTGGCGCGTAAACCTACAAGTTTATCAATACCCCAGACAATAATCAGTGTTGTCACAGCTGCATAGGCAATTGCTATTACAACAGCAAGTACCTGCACTCCAAGCTGACTCATTATCTCTTCGGTGGTATGCTCTCCACGCATGAAGAATACTAAAAAGATTGCTCCGACAATACCGCCCATACCATGCAAACCAAAGGCATCGAGACTATCGTCATATCCCAGTTTATCTTTTAACAGAATTGCATAATAACAAACTGCTGATGCTAAAACACCCAATGCCATTGCACCCATAGGCTGTACAACTCCGGCAGCCGGCGTTACAGCAACCAAACCTGCCAATATACCCGATGCGAAGCCTAAAGCAGTGGCTTTCCCCTGGTTAATACCTTCGATTAGCATCCAGGCTAGTGCGCCTGCTGCTGCTGCAGCCTGCGTGGCAGTGAGTGCCTGTGCTGTATCCAGTCCGCTGTTCACAGAACTTCCAGCATTGAATCCAAACCATCCAACCCAAAGTAATCCTGCCCCCATCATGGTCATTACCAAATTACTTGGCGGAACCATGGTTTTTGGATGACCACGACGACCTCCAAGATAAAGAGCAGCTACCAGTCCACTTACACCAGCAGATATATGTACTACTGTACCACCCGCAAAATCAATGGCATCCATTTGGTATAAGAAACCACCTTCAGCCCATACCCAATGGCACAATGGATTGTAAACAATTAAACCCCAAACAGCTATAAAAATTACATAACCCTTAAATGTTACACGCTCGGCAAAAGCACCTGCAATTAATGCAGGAGTAATGATAGCAAACTTACCCTGAAACATGGAAAACACATATTCAGGTACTCCGCCATCCATAATTTTATCGTCGATGCCGCGAAGGAATACATAGTCTGTGTTCCATCCGAACCATCCACCAAGAACGTTTTCGCCAAAACTCATGGCATACCCAACAACTACCCAAAGCACTGCCATAACGCCCATGGCCACAAAACTGTGCATCATGGTACCAAGTACGTTCTTTTTTCTAACCAGTCCCCCGTAAAACATTGCTAAACCGGGAACCATTAATAATACTAAAGCTGTTGATGTAAGCATCCAGGAGGTAATACCGGTATCAACTTGGGTACCCTCCTGAGCAAATACTGCATTTGTTCCGAAAAGCAACAGCACAATGAGTACTGTAGCAGTTTTAAAATTAAAATGTTTCATAAAAACCCCTGTTATTGATTAATGTCTACTTTGAAATTTTATAATTTCTGGCGACAAATATATGGTTTTTGAAGGGGTATTGAAAATTATTTTACATTTTTATCGTTTTTACCATAATATATTTAAGGGGTGTAAGTGGTGATAGATATTAAATTTTTTGGTGCTCCCCCATAAAATAAGATGTTGAAGACAAAAAAAACTCTCTTTGCAAACAAAGAGAGTTTCTTTTTTATCTAAAAGCTATGTTTTATACAAATTCTATCCCGTGTTTAGCGCATTCAAGACGCATTTCTTCCGGCCATATGCTTGCTTGTATCTCTGCAATATGCGCTTTCTTCAATAAATACATACACAGCCGGGACTGGCCGATACCTCCGCCGATGGATAGGGGGAGTTCATTGTTCAATAATCGTTTATGGAATAAGAGTTCTTTGCGATCCATTGCATCTGCAATTTCAAGCTGGCGGAGCAAAGATTCTTTATTTACACGTATGCCCATTGATGATAATTCAAACGCCATTTCAAGGATTGGATTCCAAACAATAATATCTCCATTCAATCCCTCAAGTCCATCTAAGGGCATAGTCGACCAATCGTCGTAATCAGGAGCTCTTCCATCATGTGGTTCACCATTGCTTAATTTACCACCAATACCCAAAACAAAAATAGCCCCATGCTTTTTTACATATTCCGTTTCTCTTTCTTTAGGAGTAAGGTTCGGATATAATTTCAATAAATCTTCGGCATGCACGAAAGTGATTTCATCTGGCATAGACGGAACAATTTGCGGATAGTTTTCATATACAACAAATTCCGTACGCTTCAATACTTCATAAATTCGACGAACAATGCTCTTTAAAAAAGTAACATTGCGCTCATCAGGTGATATTACCCTTTCCCAATCCCATTGGTCAACATACAAAGAGTGAAGATTATCGAGAACTTCATCGGGTCGAATGGCATTCATATCGGTATATAAACCATAACCTGGAGCAATTTTATAATCGGCAAGCGCCATTCGCTTCCATTTCGCAAGTGAGTTTACCACCTCTGCATCTTTATCGTCTAAATCTTTTATAGGAAAAGTCACCTTTCTTTCAACACCGTTTAAATCATCGTTTATACCAGTGCCTTTTAATACAAACAACGGAGCTGTAACTCTTCTTAAACGGAGTTCGGCTGAAAGATTTGTTTGAAAGGTGTCCTTTACCAGCTTAATGGCCAATTCGGTTTCTTTCAGCGTAAGAGGGCTTTTGTAATTCTTGGGAATAATCAAATTCTTCATAGTTAATAATTGATTAGGTGTCTATCATTTAAAAATACAAATTTTACCGAGCTTACCTGATAATTATCATGTATTTCTGTG
>DNTK01000335.1 GCA_003508755.1 Bacteroidales bacterium
CCATAATTTTTCCCAGTGGCTGACGCACTTTTAGGTTTACTTTTCGGCGCAAGCCAAGAATCATCGAGGAAAGCTGCTGCGCGATATCCATGCGTTCTTCGAGGGATTTATCGATGTATTTTTGGGTGTATTCTGGAAAATTGGTATGGTGAACTGATTCCACCTGATATTTTTTGGAAACAGCATTTAAGTCGTTGAACAATTTGTCTGAATAGAAAGGAGCGATCGGTGCCGATAACAGGGCAATGGTCTCGAGACAACTGTAAAGTGTTTGATACGCTGCTATTTTATCATTGTTAAATTCACCTCCCCAAAAGCGCTTGCGGTTAAGTCGCACATACCAGTTACTAAGATTTTCGGTCACAAAGTTCTGAATTGCCCGTCCTGCACGTGTTGGTTCGTAGTTGGCATAGTGCTCTTCAACTTCTTTTACCAGGCTGTTTAAAAGCGAGATGACCCAACGATCGGTTTCGTGTCTTTTTTCTACCGGAATTTCTTCTTGTGAAGCATCAAATCCATCAACATTGGCATAGAGTGCAAAAAACGAATAGGTATTGTAAAGTGTTCCAAAGAATTTTCGACGAACCTCTTCAATGCCATCCACGTCAAATTTAAGATTATCCCATGGCTGTGCATTGGTAATCATATACCAACGCAGCGGATCAGATCCGTATTTTTCAATAGTTTCGAACGGATCTACGGCATTGCCCAGACGCTTCGACATTTTGTTGCCGTTTTTATCCAGCACAAGCCCATTGCTGATAATATTTTTGAATGATACTGAATCGAAAAGCATGGTGGCAAGGGCATGCAAGGTAAAGAACCATCCGCGGGTTTGATCAACACCTTCGGCAATAAAATCGGCAGGAAAAACCTTTTTAAATGCTTCCTCGCTAATCGAAAATGGATAGTGCATTTGCGCATAAGGCATAGCACCCGAGTCGAACCAAACATCAATCAGATCATCTTCGCGTTTCATGGCCTTACCACTGTCCGATACCAGGGTAATGTTATCTACGATATGTCGGTGAAGATCGAGTTTTGTGTAATTTTCGGCAGTGTAATTTCCAGGTTCAAATCCTTCAAAGGGATTGCTATCCATTAACCCTTTTTCGATGGCTTTTTTTACTTCGTTGTATAGTTCCTCTGCTGAGCCAATGCATTTCTCTTCGCTGCCATCTTCGGTCCGCCAGATAGGTAATGGTGTTCCCCAGTAGCGTGATCGCGAAAGGTTCCAGTCAACCAAGTTTTCGAGCCATTTGCCGAAACGGCCGGTTCCTGTCGATTCGGGTTTCCAGTTAATGGTATTGTTAAGCTGAATGAGCTTGTCTTTTACGGCTGTAGTCTTTATAAACCACGAATCAAGCGGATAATACAATACCGGTTTATCGGTTCGCCAGCAATGAGGGTAGTTGTGTGTATGTTTTTCAATTTTAAAAGCTTTTCCTGCCAACTTCAGGTTTACAGCAATATCCACGTCGATGGTCGGAGCTTTTGGATCGATGGATTCGTCGTATTCGTTTTTTACAAAGCGGCCGGCAAATTCCTGGTAGCTGTCAAGATTAACCTGTTCTTTCAGAAAGTTCTTATCCAAATCCTCAATGCGAATAAACCGGCCCTTCTTATCAACCAAGGGTCCTTGATTACCCTCTTTGTCGGTAACTACAAGAGGAACGACATCGTACCTGGCAGCTACACGGTAGTCATCAGCACCAAAAGTAGGGGCAATGTGCACAATTCCAGTACCATCTTCTGTGGTTACAAAATCACCTGGCAATACTTCAAAGGCTTTTCCTTTTGGACGTATCCAGTTTAATAGCTGATCGTATTGCACTCCTTTTAGATCCGAACCTTTATATTCGGCCATAACTTCATAAGGAAGTTCTTTGTTTCCGGCTGAATAATCAGCAAGTGGTAATCCGGCATGTTTGGGATTAAAATAGACATTCATTAATTCCTTTGCAAGAATAACCGTTATAGGTGCACCGGTATATTGATTAAATGTTTTTACCAGCACATAGGAAATATTTTCTCCAACCGCCAGGGCGGTGTTCGATGGAAGAGTCCAGGGAGTGGTTGTCCAGGCAAGGAAGAATAGTGGAGTATCGGTATGTTCATAAAGGAATTCTGACTTCTTATTTTTTTGTACTTCAAACTGGGCAACACAGGTTGTATCCTTTACATCGCGGTAGCATCCGGGTTGATTGAGCTCGTGAGAACTTAATCCGGTACCTGCAGCGGGGGAGTAGGGTTGAATGGTGTATCCCTTGTAAAGCATTCCTTTGGAGTAAAGTTGCTTCAGCAAATACCACAGAGTTTCCATGTATTTACTGTCGAATGTAATATAGGGTTCATCCATATTTACCCAGTAACCCATTTTGCTTGTAAGCTCTTCCCATTCGGCGGTGTAGCGCATTACATCTTCTCTGCAGGCATTGTTATATTCTGTTACGGTAATCTTTGCGCCAATGTCTTCTTTGGTAATTCCCATGCGCTTTTCAACGCTTAATTCAACCGGTAAACCATGGGTATCCCAGCCGGCTTTGCGGTTTACCATGTGACCTTTTTGAGTTTTATACCGACAAATAATATCTTTTATGGTACGCGAAATTACATGGTGAATGCCAGGCATGCCATTGGCAGATGGAGGACCTTCATAAAATACAAATGGACTTTTGTCGCTCTCTTTTCTTAAATCAATACTTTTTTGGAAAGCATTATCACGCTCCCATTTTTCAGCGTATTCCTTATTTATCTCGGACAGGTTGAAATTCTTATATTCTGCGAACTTACCGCTCATTGAACTGGATTTTTTCTGCGTTTTAAAAAGTGTACAAAGATAGAGTTATGAACAGAAAAAACCAATTTTATAATAAAAAGAATAGGGGCTTGAAAATCAGTTAATTCAGGCTTATGTTTGGGCTTTCATCAGGGTGAATGTGATGGAGGTACCCACGTTCAATTCACTGCGAACATTAATGGTTTGATTATGAGCTTCGATGATATGTTTTACAATGGAAAGACCCAGTCCGGTGCCGCCCATTTCGCGGGAGCGACTTTTGTCGGTTCTGTAAAAGCGTTCGAAAATGCGGGGAAGATCTTTTTCAGCAATTCCCAGTCCATCATCCGAAATTTCTACCAGTATATGGTCTTCCATATCCAGAAAGTCTATCGTGCAGGCGCCTTTATTACGTCCGTATTTAATTGAATTTACGATGAGGTTATTGAGAACTTCAAGAATTCGTTTTTTATCAGCCATGACAAAAATAGGTTTATCGGCCGAACGGTTCATTTTCAGTTTAATGTTTCGCTCATGTGCTAACATTTCATATTCTTCAAAAACATCTTCAACCAAGCGTACAATGTTAATTTTTTTAATTTCCAGTTTAAGTTCGCCTGATTCTAACCTCGAAATAGATTCTAAATCGTTTACGATAGAAATTAAACGATTTACACTTTTATCGGTTCTCTCGAGGTACAAACGATTTATCGATTCATCTTCTAATCCACCATCGAGCAGGGTGGAAATATAACCCTGGATGTTGAATATAGGTGTTTTTAGTTCGTGCGACACATTGCCAATAAATTCACGACGGTATTTTTCGAGTTGCCTTAATTGAGCAATTTCGCGTGTTTTTCGTTTTGCCCAGACCAACACATCATTTTGTACATCCTGTATAAGGTCCCCATCCATTTCATCTATACTATGCTTAAAGCGCCCTTCGGAATATTTTATGTTTTGGATGGTTTTGAAAATGGGCTTTAATTTTTTAAAAATAAAACTGTTAAGCGAATAAAAAACTATTAAAAACACCAAAACAAACACCAGCAAGCCAACAAATAATAAGGTAGCATAATAGTTCATGTCCTCGAAAATAAACAGGATAAATCCAGCACCTACAGTGATAACCGAAGTAAAAAGTGCAATAAGTATTGCTTGTTGTTTTGGTGTAATAGATTGCATATCAGAATTTAAAATAAGGGCAACAAAAATAATCAAGGTTCGCACTAATAAACCCTGACCTATATTAATTTTTTGCAAACATTAAGTTACCAAAAATAAACTGAATATGAAAAATGGTACTCAGCGTGTACGAAACCGAACAAAGAGTATGTAGTTTCGTTCAGATATGACATTTCATGACATTTAGAAAACCCCCATAAAGCACATATAAACAGCACGATACGTTTTATGGCATACTTGTGGATATTTAGTGTGCAGAACCACTTTAAAAAAATATAAGCCATGAAAACTGAGATGAAAAACACAAAAAAATGGACGCAAATAGCTCTTTTAGTTATGCTAGCAACTTTGGTATCTTTAAATAGTGTTTGGGCTGCAAATAATCATAAAACAACCAAACCAGATACAACATGTACAACTCCCGAAGATTCAGATGTAACATATGCCTATTATTCAGAACAATTGGCAGATGTTTATAAGTCAAATACCAGCACAACATTACTTGAAAGTGCTTCCGGAAGAGAATTTCTTGCAGAAGAGTTTGAGGTAGAAATTGAATTGGAAGAATGGATGTTAAGTCCAAATCACGAATCGTGGTACGATGAGTTAGAGGTTGATAAAGAAGATGATATAAAACTTGAAGATTGGATGGTGGATGTTTCACAGTGGAATTAAATAACCACAAATCATATTAGGGCTTTTATGAAAAACTATCTGTATTGCAGGTAGTTTTTTTTTCGCGAAAAGAATAAGCAAACATAAGTATGCCCCAATGGGATTTTGTTTGGCAAGATTACCAGATTTATTCCTCAGGGCTGTAATAAGCTATTAAGCTAATAGTAAACTTGAATTGAGGCATAGTTAATTAAGACGTTTAAATTCAAGATTAAATGCTTCACCTTTTTTTAGCAGGGAGGAAAATTCCTTTACACCAAGAACATTTTTAACTGTAAAATAAACTGAGTTAATTCCGGTGCTTCCCTCATCTACTGCTACAATTTTCAAATTAAAATTCTCCGGATATAATCTTGTTATTATTTGTATTCTTAATTTTTAGTTTTTGAGCGGATACATAACAAAATGTAGAATCCGGAACATCAAGGTTGGAACTAATATTGCTGAGCTCATTAAAAGAGAAAGTATTGTTTAGGGTGTCGTAATAACCTGTAATAGAGGTGCGTGTTTGGTTTTCGCCGGTAAAATCCGTTATTGAATGTCCTACTACTTTATTCTTTTCATTGTAAACAAAAACCACCTAATAACTCATCACTGCCCCGTTTTTAACAGAAAGTGTTCCGATAAATTCAATTGGGGTGGTGTTTTGTGGCAAACTGTTGGTTTTAAATGCCAGAGTAAAAATTAATACCAAAATTAAATTCCTTACCATGAAAAGTAGTGATTTACATATATTTGTCTGTTGCCAGGAATTTGTTATTGCAAGAGGTCTAACGGCATAGAATAATATCAGTGGCTTTTTATGGCATTATATTTGTCTTTTCCTTATAATAGTTGATTTTTTTAATTGTATAACTATCTTTGTCAATCTTATTTTGCAAACTATTTAATATCTGATAATTATGAGACTAGAGGTAAAACTAAAAGAACTAATTCTATCATTGGTGGTGGTGTTTGCAGCCATTTCATTAAATGCGCAAACACTTGAAGAAGCTCAAAAGGCTTACAATGCTGGTGTTACAGCAAGAGGAGAAGGAAACCTTGAAGAAGCGATTGCACAATTTAAAGCTTGCGTAGAAACATGCGAAATACTTTATGAAGAAGAAGAGGATGAAGTAGCTGAAGAATTATTGTACGCTGTGCAACCTGTTATTCCCGATTTATACCTTCAACTGGGTTCAGAAC
>DNTK01000056.1 GCA_003508755.1 Bacteroidales bacterium
CTGTTAAGTTGTGTGTGTGTAATTCCGAATTCTTTGGCAATCTTATACAAGGGTGTTTTTCCTCGCTGTAACTTCTTTTTTAAGCGCATAACCTCGGTTTCGGTTAGTTTAGAATTGGTAATTTCACCCTTTCTGCGTTCAATAGCAGCAGCAGTTCGTGGACTTTTGCGGCTGTGTGAGAACATTTCAGAGCGGGTAACCCATTTTAAATTATCGATGTGGTTATTCCATTTGTTAAAATCGATGTGAATTACATTGTCATGAAAGGTTGATGGTTTCTCAGAAAACTCTTCTGCAACCAACCTGTGGAGACTTTTTGTAATTCTTTTTTTACCAACTAACTCTTCGTTGGTTCGAAAGGAAAAATAGGCGTAACCGTTTACATTTGAGGGTTTTTGGATTATCCAGTCGTTATGCTTTTGGAACCAACGTTTAATACGACCGTAGTTGGAGATTTCGTATTTTTCTGATTCATCTATTCCTTCGAAATAAACCGGTTTCCATTGCTCATCCCAATAAGTTTTTTCATTCATAGCATTGATTTTGATTACATATAGCATTAGCTGCAAAGAATCCCGGCATTATTCTTTGTGCTACTTAAAATAAAAAATTGTTATTCAGTCAGTTGCAAATTACAACTATAATTTTAAATAAAAGATGCTTTTTTACCAGAAAAAAGTAATATTTTACTAAACGCAATATTTTCTATTTTAACAAACAAATACGTGGGATGTTTAGATTATTTCAATCGCTGCCGTACCACTTCAAAAAGCAGAATTCCAGCCGCAACGCTCACATTCAGCGAAGAAATATTTCCCAGCATGGGAATCTTAACCAATGTATCTACCTGTTTTAAGCTGCCATCGGATAGTCCTTTATCTTCACCACCCATAACCAATCCAAGGGGTCCTGTAAGCTGACAGGTAAAATATATCTCGCTGGTTTTTTCTGATGCACCCACAATTTTCAGACCCGATTCCTGAAGGTATTTAATGCTCTCCTGTATGTTTGTGACACGGCAAACAGGAATCCTGGTAAGTGCTCCGGCTGATATCTTAACGGCTTCTGCATTCACAGAAGCTGCATTTTTTTTTCCTAATACAATAGCATCAACCCCCGCAGATTCTGCACTACGGGCAATGGCTCCAAAGTTTCTTATATCGGTAATTCCGTCAAGAATTAAAAAGAAAGGTTCTTTTCCAGCTTCGTAAACTTCCGGAAGCAAATGTGTTAATTCAAAATATCAACGGCACTAACAAGGGCAATAACTCCCTGGTGGTTAGTACGTGAAATACGGTTTAGTTTTTCTGAGGGTACATACTGAAATGGAATATTGTTATGCCGTATTAAACGAAAACACTCTTGAAATAATTCACCCCGCAAACCTTTTTTTATAAGAACTTTGTCGATGGTTTTACCCGCATTAATCGCTTCAAGGATGGAATGGAATCCTAAAAGGTAGTCCTCGTTTCGCTTCTTCATAAGATTAGTCGTATAAGAATATATCGCCACTTGTCCAGGCATAAACAGCTTCGGTCCAATGCCATTCGTTGTTTTGCGAGCGATCAAGGATAAAGTTATTTAAATTGTATTTGTTTGGAGCATATTTAAACTCAAATGTAATGGGATTGTCATCGCCCTTTCGCTCATAAATCCATGTCTCTCCAAAGGCAGTCTTTTTCATTTTATGAGGCGGTCCATAAACCACATACACCATACCTTGATCAGTTTTCCATCCAGGCTTGGAATTGGTAAAATAATAGTTGGCAAAATAAACACGATTGTAATATAACCTTATCATGGCTCTTCCTCTATCAGGGCTGCCTCCTGCTTTTATCCAGAAGTTGTCGGCAGTAAGTTTTGGATTGCCGTCTCTAAGCAGCTTTTTGTATTCAGCATCGGTGGTAATATAGGATAATGGAGGTAATAAGCCCTCTGGCTCTTTTACTTTCGGAAAATCATTGTTCAGTTTTAATAAGGTAAGTCCTTCGTTGGAGTTGGTATCAAACTGCACATAGTACATTCCCTCATGCGGCAATGAAAATGCAGCGTTTGAAGAATAGTGAATTACAAACAACGAATCGCGTTGCTTGTATAAATAATTATCGCTTGAGGGCGCAATCAGTGGTTTTGGTGCTTCAACCTTGTTGTGATAGAACGAAACATACAACGAATCTGAGCTGGGTTTTGGGTGATTGATTTTAAAAACACCATCGTTCAGAATCACATTTTTAAAAAGGGGTGTGCCATTTAAAGTTGTGATATTAAAATATTGTTCTGCATTTACCGTGTTTTTTTCGATGTTATGGTAGCTGATATCGAAAGCTTTCCGATTATTGTCCCTTACAGTTACTTTTAAGCGGTACGAATTTCCTTCCCTTGCCTTAAGGGGTATTTGTGTAATGTAATAATCCTTTACATCAGCCTTGCTAAGCTCGTATATATAGGTACTACTGTCAACAATGGCCGTGCTCTCGTCACTTACCTCCTGCAGCAAATATTTCAAGGTAAAACTGCATGTTTCAGTTTGATTCACAGGATTTTCACGGAAGAAAAGCTCATTCGTCCGTATCTTAAAAAAAAGGACGGAATTGTTTGTGTTGTTATGGTGAATCTTAAATACCGGATGCAAGCTGCTCTTTAAGGGATTATATATAGAAGCAAGTGTCCATTTATTTGAAGGTTGATTTGAGGAGCTGGCACATGAGCTTAAAATAATGCTTATGATAAAAGCCACCTTAACAACGATTATTTTACTTACTCTTGTCAATGGAATTTTAGTTTCTGTAAAATTAGTGATTTCTTTACGATATGTATAAGAACTAGTTGTTTCGTTTTTGTTGAACATTTTCCAGTTTGTCATTGCAGGCCTCCCACTCCTCCATCAGCTGGTTAATTTTAAGCTTACTGTCTTCGTATCTGCTAAAAAATTCGGGTTCAGGAGTTTTTCCGGCTGATAAAAGATCTTCCGTCTCGGCAATGGTCTTTTCATTCAGGTTTATTGAAGCTTCAATGGTTTCGATCTGCCGCTGCAGTTTTCTTATTTCGCGATCAAGTTCTTTGCGCTGTTCGTAGCTAAGCTTATTTTCCTGTTTTTCTTTTTCCGGTTTTGAGAACGAAATTGTTTTTTCAGATTTATTGAGATCATCCAGACTTTGCAATCGTTTTTTTTCAAGGAACTCATAAATGGTTTCGCGGTGTTCTTTTATTTGTTTGTTTTTGAACTCAAAAAAGCGGGTAGTAAGGCCATTAAGAAATTCACGATCGTGTGATACAAGAATCAATGTACCATCGTATGCTCTTAGGGCATTCTTCAAGAGCTCCTTCGATCGGATATCGAGGTGATTGGTGGGCTCATCAAGTACCAAGAGATTATAGGGCTCTAATAATAGTTTGGCCATTGACAAACGTGATTTCTCGCCTCCAGAGAGCACTCTCACTTTCTTGTCAACATCTTCGCCACTAAATAAAAAGGCACCCAGAATATCGCGTATTTTGGTGCGGATATCACCCACTGCAACTTCATCGATTGTTTCAAGCACTGTTTTATCGCCATCGAGCAGTTCGTCCTGGTTTTGAGCAAAGTAGCCCAGCTTCACATTGTGACCAAGTTTATATATCCCTTTGGCATTTAGCTCATTGACAATGATGCGCGATAAGGTTGTTTTACCTTCTCCGTTTTTACCAACAAAGGCAATCTTTTCGCCGCGTTCAATCTGGATTTTGATATCATTCAGAACCTGTAAATTGCCAAATGACTTACTGAGGTTTTCTGCTTCGAAAACAATTGTACCGGAGCGAGGGGCCGGCGGAAATTTGATATGAATCGAAGTCAGGTCCTCTTCTTCAATTTCAATTAAATCGAGTTTTTCGAGTTGTTTAATTCGTGATTGAACCTGAACTGCTTTGGTTGCTTTATACCTAAAGCGTTCAATGAATTCTTTGGTTTCTTCGATTTGTTTTTGCTGGTTTTTATAAGCAGCAAGTGTTTTTTCTTTTCGGTCTTTTCTTAATTCCTGGTATTTTGTAT
>DNTK01000229.1 GCA_003508755.1 Bacteroidales bacterium
GTAGTATCAACCACATCATAAAATTTAAGATTGCCTGCTTCCGAATGATTTTTAATTAAAATGGAGGTATCTGCATAAGTTTGCAATTCATCAACTACATTCGCAAGCATTTCATCGGCACGATGGTCGAACTGCTTCTCAGCGGTGGTGGTAGATTTTCTCAGCCACATGCCCTGAGTAAGCAAGATTCCTATTAAGGATATGCCTGCTACAACAATCAATATTTTTAATTTATTGCCTTTCATCATCTTGCATAGTAACAAACACCTTGGGTGAAATGTTTTTTGCCAGAACCGACCGAAGGTTTGCTTTATAAATTGAAATAAAGAATAATATGAAAAAGAGGGCGAGTTTAGAAATGTTTTAACAAGGAATTAACAGGCAAGGGCCTGATGCTGAGCACTAAAAAAGAAGGGAGGGGTCGGTTATTTCTTGTTTAGGCGGGTCATGGTAAGTTGCAGGCCAACAGTACCAAAACTCTTGATAATTTCGATGCAATGGTCAATAAGAAATGGAAGCTCTTTTTTTTCATCGGTCCCCCATTTACCCAGGACATATTCTACCTGGCGGCCCTGATGAAAATCATCTCCGATACCAAATCTTACCCTTGTATAGTTTGAAGTACCCAGAACCTGGTTAATATTGGTAAGCCCGTTGTGTCCCCCATCGCCACCTTTGGGTCGTATTCTAATAGCTCCAAATGGAAGGGCTATATCATCAACTATTACAAGGAGTTTATTCAGCGGAACCTTTGTTTTTTGCAACCAATAGTTTACTGCCTGTCCGCTTCGGTTCATATAGGTAGTGGGCTTAACAAGGACAAAGGTGCGTCCTTTAAATTTAAATTCGCCAACGAGGCCATAACGTTTGTCCTCAAAAGAAATATTGGATGCACTGGCAAGTGCATCCAATACATTAAATCCTATATTGTGCCGGGTGTCCTGGTACTCGGCACCAATATTACCCAGTCCTACTATCAGGTATTTCAAAGGATCTTCCTGATTTTTGGGTTTATTCAGTAGTTTCAGCAGATTCTTCACCACTACCTTCTTCACCAGCTTCTTCGCCTTCTTCACCTTCTTCAAGTTCTTCGGCATCAGTTTTAGCAAGTCTTGAGGTAACAATACCTACCACCATTGCCTGCGCTGGATCCAATAATTCAAGATTATCAAAGCTAAGATCGCTTACTTTAATTACTGAACCAATGTTCAGATCGGTGATATCTATAACCAGTTTCTCTGGCATATCTTTCACCAAACCTTTGGTAATTAAGTAACGTTTTTTCAGGCGAAGTTTTCCTCCGGCGAGAATACCTGCAGAGTTACCGGTTAATTCGATAGGAAGAGCAACTACCGCAGGTTTATCATCGAATACCTGAATAAAATCGATATGCAAAACTTTGTCTGTAACCGGGTGAAATTGAATCTCTTTCATCACGGCTTTGTACTTTTTGCCATCAACATCCACGTCAACAAGAAATACTTCAGGAGTATATATTAACTTGCGGAAATCATTCACGTGTGCATAAAATTCAACGTTCTCTTCACCTCCATACATAACGCATGGGATCATGTCTTGAGCACGTAACTCCTTGGTACTTTTTTTACCTAAGTCTGTTCTTTTTTTTGTGGAAATACTAAAAGTTTTCATTTTAAAACAATTTTAATCGTGCTACTTGGAATCGCATTCCCCATCACACAATTGTTTATACTAGCTTGCCTTTTTAAAAAGGGCTGCAAATATAGTGATTAATAAATATTTAAAAAATAAAATTCGAACTAATTGATTTGTATTTGTATACCTTGTTTATGACATCGGCAAATAAATCAGCTACTGAGATTACCTTTATTTTTTCTGAGTGTCCTCTCAAAGGGATGGTATCAGAGACAACCACTTCTTTAATAACCGAGTTATTGATTCTATCGTATGCTGGCCCGCTTAATACCGGATGGGTTGCCAACACCCTTACACTTTTGGCACCCTCACTCATCATCATATCCGCTGCAAGGCATACCGTACCAGCCGTATCTATCATATCATCTACAATAACGATATCTTTATCGTTCACCTCCCCGATGATTCTCATTTCGCCCACAACATTTGCCTTTTTTCTTGATTTATAGCAAATAACCATTTCAGCATTCAAAAAGCGTGCGTAGGCATTAGCTCTTTTCGATCCTCCCATATCTGGTGCAGCAATTACTAAATCTTGTTCAAGGCTTTTCAGATAAGGAACAAAAAGAGAGGAAGCATACAGATGGTCTACAGGAACATTAAAAAACCCCTGGATTTGGTCGGCATGTAAATCCATGGTCATTACCCTGTCTACACCTACGCTGGTTAAAAGGTCGGCTACCATTTTTGCTCCAATCGAACAACGAGGCCGATCTTTTCTATCTTGCCGTGCTAACCCCAGGTAGGGCATTACTGCTACTACTTTGTAGGCCGATGCTCTTTTTGCTGCATCAATCATTAGCAGCAACTCCATTAAGTTTTCCTGAGGAGGAAAAGTAGATTGTATTATAAAAACAATACATCCACGAACCGATTCGTCATATGCAGGTTGAAATTCACCATCGCTGAACTCAAGCACGGAGGTTTTACCTAATTCAATTC
>DNTK01000323.1 GCA_003508755.1 Bacteroidales bacterium
CTTTGGCATCGAGACGAATCTCCTTAACCAGTTCCGGAGATTTATCGATGGTATCAACCCACTCATCGCCTTCCACATTGATGAAAATTGCATCGCGCTTATAGCCCGATGAATCGAGTGCCTTATCAATCTTAAGTACCTTTCCTGATACCGATGAATGAATATTTGCCGAAATAAATCCATTGCTCTCCGCAATAAGCTGACCAACCTTTACTTTGTCGCCTTTTGCAACTATTGGTGTGGAGGGTACCCCAAGGTGCTGACCAAGAGGAATAACCACAGTTTTAGGTAATGGAAGTTCTGTAATTTGTGCCTGTGTTGATAATTTGTTTTCAGGCGGGTGAACTCCTCCGATAGAAAATGTTTTTAACACGATAAACCTCCTTTAATTGCTGGTTTGAGTATCATCTTTTTTATCGTTCGCAGCTTCGGCTGTTGCGGCTTCTGCTGGTTTCTCTTTTCGAGGTGGAAATCCAATCTCAATAATAGCATTTGTTGGACATTCGGGCACACATTTGCGGCACAAGCGGCATTTGTCTGAATCAATGTATGCCAGGTTATTATTCATTGTAATGGCTTCGAAAGGACATATTTTGAAGCACTTACTACATCCTATACATGCCGATGCACAGCTCTTCTTGGCAATGCCTCCTTTGTCCTCGTTTTTGCATGCCACATATATTTTTCTGTCTTTTTTAGCCCGTTTTCGCAATTCGAACAAATCTTTTGGACATTCTTTTACACATGCACCACAGGCTGTACATTTATCATCATCTACAACAGGAAGTCCTGTAACAGGATCCATATAGAGAGCATCGAAGTTACAAACCGAAACACAATCGCCTAAGCCAAAGCAGCCGTAATGGCATCCGGTATCGCCTCCATAAAGCGAGGCTGCAATAGTGCACGTTTTGGCGCCATCATATTGGTTCACTTTGGGGCGTCTATCGCAAGTGCCATTGCACAATAATACGGCTACCTGCGGTTCCTGGGCTACTGCGTCACGACCTAATATTTTTGCTACTTCGGTCATACACTCATTTCCACCAACCGGGCAATATAATCCCTCAAAATCTTCCGATTTAACACATGCTTCGGCAAAGTTACGGCACCCTGCAAAACCGCATCCACCGCAGTTTGCTGCAGGTAAAATTTCTTCAACCTCATCGATTCGGGGATCTTCGTAAACTTTAAATTTACGGGCCACAAAGTATAAAACTACAGCGGCTGTAATGCCTAAACCACTGAGCGATGCCATTGTATAAATAAGTACCGGATTCATATTAATTCACTTTATTCAATGTAAATTGAAAGGTCTTCTGTAATTTGTCTTTGAAGAAATGCAATAAAACAAAATAAACGGAGAGCATAACCAGGGATAATAATCCGGCAAATACTTCCGGCATTCCCAGGGAGGTTAATACCATTAATGCCAATAAAACAATCATAAAGGGTAATACATAAGCCAACAAAGTGGCTCTGAGTCCAAGGGATTGTTTCATGAGAACCTTTACAAGTTCTCCGGTTTTAAAATCATCGGGATTTATTGCTACTTCTATATATTTTTCTGATGTTTCGGTCATACCGCAGGCTCCTTTCGACTGACAGGAAGCACATGCCGAAAATGATGTAATGTTAACAGTTGCAATACCCTTGTTAATCTCTTCTATTATTCCTTTCTGCTCAACGCAGGTAGTGGAATCCATTCAGCTCATTTTTTTGTTCGGGAGCTACAAAAATATACGTTCTGACCTAACAAAACAGTACATTCATCAGATTAGCTATAAAATAGAATGATTCTAAATAAGTAAAAATATAGATAGGTAGATATGAATGAGGGAGATGTAGCTTCTCAGGGCACACAAGGTGCGAACTGAATGGGTTTTGAACCAGTGTAATTTCAGTTGTTTTTGCAGTACTACAGATTTTCTTTGCCCATTATCTTAATGTATTAACGAGGCTTAAATAAAGACCGGGTTCATCAAGAATTCATTGCTGTTATTTTATCTTGGAGGTTAGTGGGTACCTGTTTCCCTGGATTTTTGTTATTCGCGCCTTTACATTTCCAATAAGAATCGGACTCTCTGCCCAAAGCGGTATGTGGTTCTTATCGTTTGTGACCCATATAAACATATCCTCACCTTCGTGGAACATGGTACCCTGGACCAATAGCACAGTAAATTTAAGGCATTCGAAGGTACCCACATTCTTTAACTTTTTATTTTCGATACCGATATAACGGAAGTACAGATCATACGTTTTATCATCCATTACTACAGTAATGGGAATTTTCTCGTTTGACTTCATTTTGGAGTAATCGATGTTTCTTGTAAAAAGCAAGGAGCTCATTACATCATAAGTGCAGCCGGTAATTTTTATCGTGTCGTAGGTAAATGCATTATCTCGAATTTTATTTTTTCTATAGACAAGGCTGTCTCCTTCAAAAACATAGTTTTCGTGTTGTCTGAAATCACCTTCACGGGTGTTGCGTTCAAAAAATAGTGGCCTTAGGTTATCTTTTCTAACCCAGGTTTCAT
>DNTK01000491.1 GCA_003508755.1 Bacteroidales bacterium
GAAATATATTTAGCCACCGATGGTCCTGACGGCCCCATATCTCTGGAGCCTAATTTCGTTTTTGTCTGTGACTCAAAAACCGGTTCTTCTACTTTAATACTCAAAGCGGCAATAATGGATGCACGAATATCCGCCGGGTCGAAACTCTTATTAAAAAATTCACGGATGGTTCTGACATATGCTTCGCGAAATGCTTGTAAATGCGTTCCTCCAGAGGTTGTGTTTTGTCCGTTCACAAACGAGTAGATATTTTCTCCATACTGTCGACCATGGGTGAATGCTACTTCAACATCTCCATTCTTGAGGTGAATAATGGGATAAAGCGGCTCAGCATCCATATTTTCCTCAAGCAGATCATGCAGCCCGTTTTTCGATTGGTATTTTACGCCGTTCAGGGTAATTGTTAAACCTGCGTTCAGATACGTGTAATTTCTAATAAGGGCCTCAACATATTCTTGGATAAAACGGAAGTTTCCGAATAATTCGCCATCGGGTTTAAACTCTATAAATGTGCCATTTCTCTCAGACGAAGGTGCTTCTGGTAAATCATCCACCAGTGTTCCTCCGGTGAAGTTCACCTCCTTGGCTACCCCCTCGCGAACAGCCTTTACTTTAAACTCCTTCGACAGGGCATTTACAGCCTTAACACCAACACCATTCAGTCCAACCGATTTTTTAAATACTTTTGAATCGTACTTGGCTCCGGTATTCATTTTCGAAACCACATCCTTTACCTTTCCTAATGGAATACCCCGGCCATAGTCACGCACAGAAACTGCATCTTCGCTTATTTTAATGTCGATGGTTTTACCAAAACCCATCATAAACTCATCAATACAGTTATCGATTACTTCCTTTAACAATATATAGATTCCATCGTCGCGAGAGGAACCATCTCCCAACTTACCAATATACATTCCCGGACGTCGGCGAATATGCTCTTTCCAGTCGAGGGTGCGTATGGTGTCTTCTGAATAATTCGCTGCTGACATATCTTCTTCTCCTTCTCGTTTGCTACAAATATAAAGAGAAAGATGTCCTGCTCTAAATTTGTTTATCAACCCGTAATTAACAAGGTGAATTGTTGATTTGTTAATAAGCTGATACAAACTCATTAATGATGGTTGATTGAACAGAAAAAAACTTTATGAATGAAACCATCGCCAAATGTCACGGTACATTATCGTCCTTTATTCGCTATTATTAGCTGACAGATAATAAGAAAACCAAAAGGATTTATTTAATTTGCACTCGAAATGATACTTTGGTGTGAATGATGTCATTTCATATGGTTACTTGCTAACCATCAACTGTAAAGCAGATAAGCTATGAAATTAATTATCCAGATTCCCTGTTATAACGAAGAAGAAACGCTACCCCTTACGCTTAAAGAATTGCCTCGGAAGGTAAAGGGTATTGATAAGGTTGAGTGGCTCATTATTAACGACGGGAGCAAAGACAACACTGTAAAGGTTGCCAAAGAAAACGGTGCAGATCACATCGTTAATTTTAAAACCAACCAGGGATTGGCCAAGGTATTTATGGCTGGTATGAATGCCTGTGTTCAAGCAGGAGCTGATATTATAGTTAATACAGATGCAGACAATCAATACCATGCCGGCGATATTGAAAAACTTGTTCAACCTATTCTTACAGGAGAATCAGATATAGTAATTGGTGAACGCCCCATTAGCAAAACTGCTCACTTTTCTTTTCAAAAGAAGATTCTCCAGAAAATAGGAAGCTTTACAGTTCGTTTGGCCAGTAAAACAAAAATACCTGATGCTCCCAGCGGGTTCAGGGCCATTAGCAGAGATGCTGCTTTGCGATTAAATGTATTTAACAGTTATACCTATACACTCGAAACCATTATTCAAGCAGGCCAAACTGGTATTGCCATCACTTCTGTGCCTATCCGCACAAACGAGGACCTGCGGCCATCCAGGCTTGTAAAGAGTATAGGAAAATACATTAAACTCTCGTTTTATACCATTTTACGGGTTAGTACTTTTTACAATCCCCTAAAATCAATTCTGGGACTTGGAATCCTTTTCCTTCTTGGGGGATTAGGATTGGGAGTGCGTTGGTTAATACTTTTCTTTATTATGCATACCGAACGCACGCATGTACCTAGTTTAATTTTGGCCAGCATATTATTCACGGTTGGTATTATTATAAGCATGATGGCCATTTTAGCTGATTTAATAGCTGTTAACAGAAAAATTCTCGAAGAGCTGCAATATAAAATCAGAAAACTGGAAGCAGAGAAACCAAAAAAGGATGAGTAAGATTTATAAGCGACTTGCTTCGGAAGTAATCAAGTCAGGATTATGCACCCATTGTGGAACCTGTGCAGGGCTCTCGGGTGGAGCCATTGAAATGACCTATAAAAACAATACACCGTACCCGGAACTTGTTGATAACAGTACTGAACTAAATGAGGAAGTTTATGCTGTATGTCCAGGGAAAGGGTATAATTATGTGAAGCTCACGCAGTTTTGCTTTAATACTTATCCGGACAACTGGATTACCGGAGTTGTGAAAAAATCAGGGGTCGGATATTCCAAGAATGATGCTATTCGGCTATTGGGTGCCTCGGGTGGTGTAATTACACAAACACTTATTTATCTTCTCGATTCAAAAAAGATTGATGGTGCTGTATTGGTTAAACTGGGTGTTGACGCTCCCTGGAAAGCCTGGCCGGTAATAGCAACCACAAAGGAAGAAATTATGGCATGTGCACAAAGTGTTTATGCTCCGGTTCCGGTGAATGCTATTCTTGAAAAAACTGCCCGCTTTAAGGGAAATCTGGCTTACGTAGGGCTACCAGATCAGGTGGCTGCTGTTCGCACTCTTCAAATGAATGGCCATGAAAGTGTATCATCCATTAAATACATTCTGGGTCCGTATGTAGGTATTAATATGTATCAGAACTCGCTGCTGAGTTTTCTAAAATCGAATGGATATAAAAGTCTTGACGATATAAAAGAGCTTAAATACCGCGATGGGGAATGGCCCGGTTACCTGAGTGTAAAAACAAAGGATGGTAATATTTTTAAAGCTGAAAAATTCTATTACAATTACCTGCTACCCTTTTATATTACCAGGTATACAAAGTATGCTATCGATTTTGCTAACGATTTCACCGATATTTCTGTAGGAGATGCCTGGAATCCTAAATACGAAAAAATAGGAAAAGGCTTTGCCGTGGTACTGGCGCGCACCCAAAAAGGTCAAGCGCTGCTCGATGAAATGGTTAAAAATAACCACCTGGCCTTTGATGAGCAAACTGTCGAAGAAGTATCTAACATGCATGGCCATATGTTCGATTTCAAGAAGCGGGGAGCTTTTATCCGTATTCGGTTTCGGAAACTATTCTTTAAAAAAGCACCCGATTATAACATAAAGCTCGAGAAAGTAGCCTTCTCT
>DNTK01000072.1 GCA_003508755.1 Bacteroidales bacterium
TTTGAAAACTTTTCTTTTTTGTTATTCCTGCGTCGGTCTGCACATCATTAGCCCGTCGCAAAGGCATAAATCTTATGGCTTAAAAATAAAGAATCAGCGATTCAATATTGCTGATAAACAAGAGGAAAAAGGGATGTAAGAAAATTTTTTATAACAGGCACAACAAAGTGCTATGTGGCAATTCCGGGAACAGCTGAAAAAAGAAAAAAAAAGTTGCAGCGGTTAACTGCAACTGTTTAATACGATTATAAAGAGACTTATTCCTGCAACAATGAGAACATATTGAAGAAACAACATTTTCCTTTTCGCCCGATGGCGAACCCTACTGCCATACTGCATCATATTTTGTTAGTTTAGTTAATAATTGTGGTTAATTGTTCTAACGGAATTGATTGCTAGCAGGTTACAAAAAGGGGCGAAAAATTCTGTTTAAGTCCTTTTTTAAGAGGTCGAAAAACCTCCTGAAACAACAAATTTTCTCCCCGACCAGCCAACGAGTGTGCCAAGAAGAGCGGAACTGAGTAGTATTACAGGAATAGATTCTGCTTCAATTGGGAAAATGTATATTGCGGTAGGAATTGCGAACAACTCTGCCAGGAGTAATCCTTTTAGCCAGTCGGGAATTTTCCAGGACACAAATGGAATTATGAGCCCCAAAACAACCCAGTGCATAAAGGCAGAAAGAGTAGCATACCAGCTCAAATCCATTATTACCATAGGAATAGCATCGATAATACCGGCAATGATGCCGATTAATAATGCAATAAATATTTTTTTCATAGCAGCAGGCTTAGAGTGTTTTTAAAATCAGATTGAAGGATTTTAAGGCTGTTAGATGGCCTAAACGTTAAATTGATTTAAACATAATTGCGAAATAAATAGATAACAAGTACAGGAAATCCAGCGCATTGAAAAGGTATTTACGGTCTTTCATGCCTTATAAGGCACTCCTCACCTCTTGAGGTGTCAGCTTTTACAAACCATTTGCTGCGACCTACTTTCTGTCAGCATACTATTTCTCTTCTTCTTCACCTTCCTTAAATACCCTGCCCTTAATGCGGTACATATCGTTTTTTAGGCTTGCAACCGTTTTAAGCAATTCGTTCTGAGGAAGCACAGGTTCGGGTATTTCATTGCTGATAAAATGTACAAACTTCCATACTTCTTTCACCTCTGAGATATGCAATTCATAGGGTTCGTAAAGCGGATTCAGAGAGAACAATTTAAGGAAAGCACCCTTTTTTATAAAGTTCTCTACTACTTTAAACACAATGCCTTCATCAAGTGTAAATATGATATAGGCATCGCCACTGACGATATGATTCCAGTCCTGAACAAACTCACCGGTAACCCAGGCACCCTCGGGTATGGGCAACATGGAGTCGCCACTAATCTGGAAGGTACGGTATTTCTTTTGTTTGGAAAGAAATGGCAATTGAAACTTTGGCAGTTCACTAATAAACTCCGGATCGGCAAATCCTGTAGTATACCCTGCTTTTGCTTTTTCATTTACCAGTTCGATATTTTCGTCATTTTCATCGGAAACTGTGGTGGCAAGCACCCGCAACTTACCACCGCGAATGAATACGTCTTCCCCGTTTTCGAGCTGGCGCAGCTGTAACTCAGAAAGCTTGGAAAGATCGATGTTCAACATGGTGTCGATAGCAATCTTATAAAACCTCGAGAAAGTTTGTAAGGCTTGCACCGTGGGTTGACTCACTTCGTTTTCGTAACCACTTAAAGTAGGGCGCTTCATTTCGAGCGCCTGGGCCAAATGATCTTGTGTATACCCCTGTCTTTTTCTTAAGAACTTAATGTTACTGCTAAAATACATACCGTGTTTCTTTTGAAGCAAAATTACAAAAAGATTATTTAATTGTCAATAGATTGATTGTTATTTAATCATACCATAGGGTGCGAATGGTCATAGACATGATAAGGTAAAAGGTTTTTGGTTATTACGGGCAGCTAACAGATTTGAGATGGTTAGATAATTAGACAATCAATAGGGCACATTCTTCAGTGTTTGCTCTAAATTCTTCGTTATAATTTATCTGCAGGTGCTGTTTAAATACAGTTCGATAAAATTGTCGTATTCAAGTGTTCGATAAAACAAGTCCAAATACTTAATCATATCTGATTTTTCTGCCTGCTCAAGATATTCAAAAGAATTTATGAGGGCATAAATGGATTCTTTTTTTTGCTTAAAATAATCGATGGTTTTCATGTACTGTGCATCGCTTCTGCATGCACCAAGGTAATAACGTTCACGAACATCTTTAATAGGCAGGTTTTCGCCAGGTTGCGCATAATAGGTATCAATAAGGCCAGAATAATCAAAATCATAAGGCACCGGAATTGGTTCTGGCCGGTCATAATCCAAAATTGCAATGAGTTTTACATTGTGCCTGCCGGCTACTGAGAAATCGGTATTACTAACCATGTACTGAAACATGGCCATCACATCGGTTTGTTCTTCAGCGGTTTGTTTTATACCAATATTATTGAGTTTAATGGGTGTTGCATTGAATCGCTCTGCCATCATTGCTTCAGGCTCGAGCATAACGGCCCAGGTGAGGTTTTCCTTGTTCTTTCGGCCGGTATCGATGTATTTTACGCGAACTAAACGAGCTCTGAAGCTATACGGAGAGAGTAAATTGTATATTTTGTAAATAAGGTATTCTTTAAGTACATAATTATTGTATGCCCGTGCTCCCTTGCAATGGGTAATAAGCTTTAATTTATTGGTGGTTTTCAGGTTTTTGTTCGGTATGTAGGCTTTTTTTATATTCAGCCAGAAGGGTGGAAACCGACAATGCTGCCGGCGAAAATTACCGCGCGCTTTAATGCGGATATGGCGAACAATATCAATGCTGTCATCCACATGATAATAGAGATCAGCCGGAATAAACGCACCTTTGTTTTTGGTTTTCTGGTATTCTTTAATATTAAACTTAAGCGTAATTTCCATGGGGTCTTCCGGAGCAAATATATCCAGGTTTACATCTACCGTATCTTCAATAAATACTTGCTCTTCCTGCGCCCAAAGCTGAAGAGTGCAACTAAACAATACAAGGATGCTGAACAGGTATTTCATCATAGCAATGGTTTCTATAAAGTTATGAATTTAGATTTTAGATATCCTTACTTCTTTTTACTTACTACTTATTACATACTTATGTTCTTTTGAACTTGTGCATCTTCATTATATTTCTTATATTATAATCTTGTTTTTGATTGTTTTATAATCATTTTACTAGTGATGGTGGATTGGCAGGGACGAAGCATTGTACACCTCGATTTAGACACTTTTTTTGTGTCGGTCGAGCGGTTGGTGAACAGCAAATTAATCGGGAAACCGGTAATTATTGGTGGCATGTCGGATCGTGGCGTAGTAAGCAGTTGCAGCTACGAAGCCCGGCAATACGGTGTGCATTCGGCCATGCCAATGAAAATGGCGCGCCACCTGTGCAGCGATGCTGTTTTTGTCCGGGGCGACGGCGAACTGTACACGAAATACTCGCACATGGTTACCGATATAATTTCCGAGCAAACGCCCCTGTACGAAAAAGCTTCTATCGACGAGTTTTACCTCGATATTACCGGTATGGATCGCTTCTTTGGTTGCCGCCAATGGACTCACGAGCTGCGGCAAAAGATTATTAACAACACAGGATTGCCTATTTCGTTCGGACTGTCGGTAAACAAAACTGTGGCAAAAATCGGTACTGGCGAGGCCAAGCCCAATGGCGAGCTGTATATTCCGGGTATGGAGGTAAAACCCTTCCTGCACCCCTTACCTATCAGTAAGATACCCATGGTAGGCGAAAAAACGTTTCACCTGCTGCGATCTATGGGTGTTGATACCATCGGCACCCTGAGCCTTATTCCTAAAGATATGATGGAGAGGGTTTTAGGTAAAAACGGACTGGTAATCTGGGACAAGGCGAATGGTGTAGATAGAACTCCTGTAAAACCCTATTCGGAACGTAAATCGATTGGTACCGAGCGCACCTTCGACAAGGACTCGATTGACGTAGTAAAGATGAATGAGCTATTGGTAACCATGGTCGAAAAGTTATGCTTCGATCTGCGAAAGAAGCAACGCCTTACTTCGTGTGTAACGGTAAAAATCCGCTATTCGAATTTCGACACCCACACCCTGCAAAAGCGCGTAGCCTATACTTCGTTCGATCACCAGCTCATTCCCGTTGCTAAAGAATTGTTTGCCCGCCTCTACCAGCGACGCATGCTTATCCGGCTTATCGGTGTTCGGTTTAGTCACCTGGTTCAGGGGTCACAGCAACTCAACATGTTTGAAGATACTCCGGCGCAGGTAAACCTCTACCGGGCCATGGACATGCTGCGCAACAGGTATGGAAAAGAGAAAGTGCAAAGAGCAATTGCTCTGGAAAAGTCCTCAAAGCCTTAAGCGCTGGAGTCTTAAAAGCTAACAATGAAAAGTACACAATTCGTTCTTAAGCACTTGAGCCCTTACCCACTATAATACAACCCGGAGCCTGGCCCCAG
Organism: Bacteroidales bacterium; assembly: GCA_003508755.1. Classification (GTDB taxonomy): domain Bacteria; phylum Bacteroidota; class Bacteroidia; order Bacteroidales; family UBA10428; genus UBA10428. Next base: position 4,531 of record DNTK01000072.1, read on the forward strand.
TTGTAATCCGAATTCGATCCAGCCAATCAGCAGCAGGCTCCAGATAATAAAGAAGATGATGGAGTACGGCAGCATAGTGGAAATAATGGTTCCAATACCGGCTTTCTTATCGTATTTCTGGAAAAAAGCGATGATCAGCGCAAAAAAGCTCATCATGGGCGAAATAATGTTGGTAACGCTATCGCCAATGCGGAAAACCACCTGCGATAATTCGGGTGAATAACCCATGAGCATAAATATAGGTATGAATACAGGTGCCATAATGGCCCACTTGGCCGAAGCACTGCCCATAAGCATGTTAATAGATGCCGCAAATAAAATAAACAGCACCATCAGCACATAGATATTCAGATCGGCAGCTTTTAAGGCCTCGGCACCACGAACGGCGGCAACAATTCCCAGGTTCGATTCTTTAAAATAAGCTACAAACTGTGCAGCGAAGAAAACCAGAACAATGTAGGTACCCATGGTTTTCATGCTGTCGGCCATACTGTCCATGACGTCGCTGTCGTTTTTATATTTTTTGGTGATAACTCCATAGACAATTCCCGATAAAGCAGCCACAACAAACAACAGAGTAACAATTCCTTTTAACACAGGCGAACGTAAAAGAGAGCCATTTTCGGCACGCAAAATACCATTGGCTGGGATAATTCCCCAAATTAATAATCCAATAAAAACCGCGAAAATTATCATCGCCCAGCGCAATCCTTTTTTCTCCTGAGCAGAAAGCGGATGCACATCTTCTTGTTCGAGATCGGCATGAGGGGTATACTCACCCAGCCTTGGAGCTACAATGCGTTCGGTTACCCAGGTACCTGCGATGGAAATAACAAAGGTAGATACTACCATGAAGTAATAGTTGGCTGTTGGATTTACTCGGTATGAAGGATCGAGGATATGAGCTGCTTCTTCCGACAATCCAGCCAGAAGTGGATCGATTGTACCCAAGGCAAGATTGGCACTAAACCCGCCTGAAACCCCTGCAAAAGCCGCAGCCATTCCAAGAATCGGATGCCTGCCAATAGCCATGAAAATAATTCCTGCCAACGGAATGAGTAACACATAACCTACATCGCTTGCAGTATTGGAAATAATTCCGGCAAAAACCAATCCAAAGGTTAGTATCTTCTTAGGGGCCGATAACACCAATACCCTGATAACGGCAGCAATAAGTCCGCTGCGCTCGGCAACTCCAATGCCCAGCATGGCAACGAGCACAATTCCGAGTGGTGCAAAATCGGTAAAGTTCTTTACCGTTTTTAATAAGATAAAATGCAGTCCTTTGTCCGAAAGCAGGTTATTAACTCCAATGGTTTCTTTTGTTCCCGGGTGCACAACTTCCCAATTAAGGGTAAATCCAAGCCAGGATACAAACAGCACCAAAAGGGCAAGTATTAAAAATAAAGTAGCCGGGTGAGGCAATGCATTACCGGCAATTTCGACTCCGTTGAGAAACTTTTGAAAGAGGGATGTTTTTTTCTTCATGGCAACTTATGTAAAAACGATTGGCTAAGAAAGCAAAAAATATTAAGGTTCAAAAGTGCAAAAGAACTGATAAATTTCACCTCCTCCCAAATAAATTACTTCCTGCATGCAGCACTTTTGCACTTTTGCCTTTAAGTTATGTTAAACATTTCCGAAGTAACTCTGTTCTCCAATTAACCAACCTGATTCTTGCTATGACACTCGACGAAGTAATGCTGAAGCTCGAAAAAATGGGCTCCGAACAGAGCAAAAAAGTGCTCATTAAACATGGTGCACACGAGTATTTTTATGGGGTAAAAGTTGAAGATATGAAGAAAGAGATTGTGAAAAAGGTCAAAAAAGATCACACGCTTTCACTTCAACTCTATGATACGGGTAATTCCGATGCGATGTATCTTGCAGGGCTTATTTCCGAACCACAAAAAATGACAAAACAGCAGTTGCAAAAATGGGTAGAAAATGCATATTGGTATATGCTCAGTGAATATACCGTTGCTTGGGTGACTGCTGAAAGTAATTTTGGTTGGGAGCTTGGTCTCGAATGGATCGATAGCGAAAAAGAAATGATAGCCGCTGCCGGTTGGAATACCCTTGCCTCGCTTGCCACCCTTAAGCCTGATAATGAATTGGATATTGAAAAGTTTGCAGGATTGCTTGAACGGTGCGGGAAAGAAATTCATGCATCGAAAAACCGAGTGCGCTATACCATGAATGGATTTGTGATTACCATTGGAACACGCATTCCTGCTTTAACTCAAAGAGCCAAAGAAATTGCGAACAATATTGGAAAGGTACAGGTAGAAATGGGAGGCACAGCTTGCAAGGTGCCCTTTGCCCCCGATTACATAAAAAAGGTTGAAGACCGGGGCAGTATCGGAAAGAAGAAGAATAGGGTGGTATGTTAATTATTTACGTGCAGAAGGTTACTGAACAGAAGTTAGAAGCTTGAAGCAAGAAGTCGCAAATCTGTATGCTGCAGGCTTGAGTTAGAAAAATGCAGTTGCGACTCTCCTCAATTGAGGAGTTAGCGAAACTTGACGGCCAAAAAAGGAAAAAGTTACTTTAACAAATACCTATAAATATGAAAAATAATTCTGTTGGATGGTTTGAAATTCCTGTTGAAAACATGGAAAGAGCAAAAAAATTTTACGAAGCTGTGCTTGGAGGTGAAATTTCACTGCAGCAGGTTGGCGATGAACGTATGGGATGGTTCCCATATTCCGGTGAAGGACATGGGGCACCGGGGTCGCTTGTGATGCAAAATGATTACAGTAAACCTGGCATTTCTGGTGTGCGGGTGTATTTTACCTCACCAAGCGGAAATTGTGGCAATGAACTAAGCCGTGTTGAACCAGCCGGCGGAAAAGTAATTATTCCACGAACATTAATTTCTGAGGATAACGGTTATTATGGACTCTTTCTCGATACAGAAGGAAACTATATTGGAGTACATTCTCAAAAATAGTATATACAGGCAGAAGAGCTCAAGTAAAGAAGTATAGCGTGGAATAAAAATTATCTTGTGCACTTTTGCAAGCTCTTAATAACTTCTTAATAACTCCGCACCCGGGTTTGATTCTAAACGTTTGTTTCCTGTTACTTTTGCCAGCCAAACTTTTAATTTTCAAAAAATATGAGTGCCTGGTTTGAGTGCAAAGTGAAGTATCAGAAAATGGATCAAAATGGTAAGGAAAAGGTAGTTACGGAACCCTACCTGATTGATGCCGTTTCGTTTACCGAAGCAGAGAGCAGAATACACAAGGAGTTGGAGCCCTACATTTCGGGAGAGTTCAATGTGACCAATATAAAGATTGCCAATTTTTCGGAATTAATTCCGGATGAAGCCGGCGACCGCTGGTTTAAGTGCAAGGTTACCTTTATAACACTTGATGAAGAAAAGGGTGTTGAACGTAAATCGAATACCTACATGTTGGTACAGGCAAATAATGTAAAAGAGGCGTACGACAACCTCGAAAGTGCTATGACAGGCGGTGTAAGTGATTTCAGTATTCCAAACATCGCCGAATCGCCTATAATGGATGTTTTTCCATACGCTGCCGATTCAGCTTTTGAGGCAGAAGCATCAACCAATGATAACACAGAGGAGATGGAAACAGTAGCTGCGGCTACAGATGCATAGTGTAAATATTTCGGCTTTAAGAAGAAAGCAGTATCTTTAAATTATGAAAAAGTTACTGCTTTTTTTATGCATAATACTATTAGGATTTACAGGCCTGCAGGCTCAAAACGAAGACGATGGTTATCTTCCTGAGACTCCGATGTACTTAACAGCGAACCTTCTTATAGGAAATCCGGTACAGGAATTCTGGGCAACCTATTCGAAGCAACGCCTGTGGGGTTTTAATATCGATTTTGTATTTGCTCCTGTCGAAGATGCAGCATGGTGGCAACCCGGAATACAATTTGAGATGTATCCATTTGGCTCGCAGAAAAATAACTGGAGCGGACTCGAAGTCGAAACCAGTGGAGCTTTTACCAAGTTTAATATCGTTAGCAGATTTAGGGCACTGCCCACGCACAGAATTAGCCCGTACATTGAATTAGGGTACGGATTGCACCTAAGCTCAACCACCACAAAGTACGAAATTGTTGACGAGGCCACTTTCTGGGAAGAAGTATTTTTTGATGAACAGGACGAAGTTGAAACTGTAACCGCAAAAGAGTTCTATGACGGCACCCAAAATTTCTCGGTGGGTGCAGGAATTGTTTTTAACCGGTTAATTACCTTCCAGGTGAAGTACAATGTTACACCCAAGTTTCGTTATGTCGACCGGGATGATGTAAACATTACCCAAACCAGTATTGATTATAAAACTACCGAATCGAAAATGCAGATGCTTGTTGTTAGCATTGGTTTTAGTTTAGAGAAGATGTTCTTTTAGGTTAAAAATAAGCTCCAAACCTGCTCTGTACGCTGCTATAATTTAGTAGTCCGGTATAACTGACCATTATTAGGCCATCACTTTGGTGTACACCATACCCTACTTTTAATACATAATTAAGGTTATCGGAATATACAATTCCCATGTTAAAAACATTTTGCAGGTAGGGCATGCGATTCGTGGCAAAAGAATAAATACCCAGTTTTTTGTTTCGGTCCTTCATTACGAGTCCTGCAGAGTAATTTATTAAGCTGCTGCCATTGGCCGATACACGGGGACCACCGGCGATACTTATTTTTAATACCCGAAAGGTTAGTTTATCGATTATTACATTTGCCTGGTAATGCGAGTTATTATTATAGAACTGGTATTCGGCCATCAGCGATAACCCAGGTGTTTGACTACTTTCGCTAAGTAGGTTAACTTTTACACCTGCCCCACCTTGGGGGTGTAAATAATTAATCTCTTCGGGGTAATTTAATTGTATATTTTTACCGGGAAAGGTGACCATTCCCCGTACTTCGATATTGGAACCCAATCCGATTCGTAGCAGGTTAGCATTATAGCCATAATAGCGTTCATCATTATTATTCCGGAACAAAGCACCTCCGGCAATAACTGTTTCGAACTGAAAAAACCGCTTAGGAATAATATCGGCCTGGAGGTTCATGCCCACATAATCGGTCGACAAATGCGAAAAAGCCGAAGGGAAGCGTTTAGGTTTTAGTTTACACTCTTTCTTTTGCGCAAACGAATTCAGCACAAAGCAGGGTAAAAAAACAACAAGAATGAAAACACTACGGCTCATAAAAAATTATCTTTGTAAAATTGGGAAAAGCCTAAAAATATAAGGCTCCGAAATTACATGTTTAAATCTATTAGAACAACGAATCGCATTTTCTTTTTTACAAAGCATAAAAATAACTCCATAAAACCTATTGTTAAAGACGAATGGACCAAAACATACATTTTGCTTGCATTGCAGATATACCTGCAATACTTGAGATATACAACTATTATGTTTGCGACACTGCAATTAGCTTTGAAACAGAGGTTCCTGATTTAACTGCTTTTACTGAACGTTTTAATAATATAGCGGCGTGCTATCCTTTCCTGGTTTACAAGGAAAACGGTGAAATTCTGGGCTATGCATACGGTGGAAAACACAGGCAACGCCAGGCATATAAGTGGTCGGTGGATGTAACTATCTACCTCGATAAAGATGCCCGTGGCAGAGGAATAGGTAAATTACTTTATTCGAATTTGTTTGATTTGTTGAAAAAACAAGGATTCTACACAGCATATGCAGGCATTACTTTACCCAATGAGCAAAGTGTTGGCATACACGAGCACTTTGGATTTAAGAAGGTGGCACACTACAATAAAGTGGGCTATAAGCGGGATCAATGGTGGGATGTTGGCTGGTGGGAACTGGAATTGAATACTAAACGCAATGAAGTTCCTGAAGATCCCCTGGTCGTAAACGAGCTTTAAGAGCCTGGCTGGATGCCCGTTGTGTAAGGATAAACCACTTTGTTTAATTAGTAATTGCTAAAGTAATTGGTCTGCATAATTCATTGAATTCATACCCATATTCCTAAAGGCCGGATAGCAAGGATTTTTAAATTTAGAATGGCTCTAAATTATTGATTCACTTTTACAGGAACCAGTTTTTTGTATATTGTCAACGTTTTCGCACAACCCATAGCCTGCAATGGCTTGGTTAAAGGAAAAATTGTTTGTTAGAAATTTTAATTCCCCACACATGAAAAATACTTTCATTACACTCCTTTTTTTAGGGCTTATTATAATTACTAATGATTATGCAAACGCCCAATACAATTCCGATTTTGAGGAAAATACATTTAACCAGTATTTTAATAACAATGGCAATGTTTATGACTTATTGAATGCATTAAACTATAATGAGGCACTTTATGCCCAAGGGAAGAGACAAATCGATGCGCATATTGCTTTTCTCAAGGCAAAAAATATAGAGCAGAAATCAATCAAAAAAAGAATACAGACTATTTACAAGACAACTCACAATAAATTTTTCAAGAAATACGAAGCAAAAGCCTTCTTTAACCATATTTTTGAAAACGGACAATATAATTGTGTTACAGCATCTGCCTTGTATGCTTTACTATTTGATGAATTTGGAATTAATTATTCTATTCGCGAAACACCGGTACACATCTATCTAATTGCCGACACAACCGGCTTGCAAACGTTAATTGAAAGTACCCTTCCCGGCACCGGGATAATAAATTTTAGTGAGAAATTTAAAAAGGATTACGTTGCCTATTTAAATAAAAATAAACTTATCTCTGATGAAGAATTTGAAAACTCCACAACAGAACAGTTGTTCAGAGAAAATTACTCCCAGGATAAATCAATTAATCTTTGGGAGTTAACTGCCATACAGTATTACAATAAGGGTATTTTATTAATGGAAGAGGAAAAATATACTGGTGCGGCCTTATATCTAAACAAAGCAAAATCTATTTATCCTTCGAACAATATCAGCTATAATCATTATGCTGCTTTGCAGAATGGATTAATGGAGAATCTCAAGAAGAAATCGTATGATGCCGATCTGTTTTCACAGGTGGTTCTTTCCAGTCTTGAAGATTCTAGTTTAACACAACTGATGTATGACTATTTTGATAATATTTCACACGAACTATGTGTTAACAATCCGGATATTAAAAGGTATGACCAGTTTTTTAATGAAATTCAGTTAAGTTGTTCGACAACACCCCTCCCCAATAATTTACTTCACAAATATCATTATTACAGGGCCTACAATTTTATGATGATGGGCAGTTATCCGCCAGCTTTGGCCGAAGTGAAGAAGTCGTATCATTTTAATCGTGATAACTTATTTGTAAAGGAACTTGCCCAACAAATTGCTGTTAAGCATTTATTTATCGAAAGAAGCTACAGGAAACAAATCGACAGTCTTGAGTATTACTTCAATGAGCTGCCCTTTTTAAGTGAGAACCAATTATTTCAACAGCAATATGTCTATTATTATGTAAAGGTTATATCGGATTGTTTTATGTACGATGAGCCTTTAAGGGGCATAGAATATTATAACCGTTTTATAACTGCCCTGGACCGTTTCAATATAAATAACTACAGCGACGAGCACATTAGTGTTGGTTTTGGAATAACTGCTTTTTATTATGCAGAAAATGCCAACTTCTCTAAAGCTCTGCGTGTTGTTAATAAAGGTTTGGAATTATCGCCGGAATCGCTACGATTAAAACAGGCAAAATCCGATATTGAAGATGCCAAACGTATTTACACAACAGGCTATAAAAACTATACACCTTATACATTTACCAATATTGAAACACCGGAAACTTTGAAAGAAAAAGTGCATAAGCACTTCCCTGGAAAATGGAGGGCCGTATCAATAATTATGGAAGACATGGAGCAGGACTTAAATAAAAATGAAACCTTTGAATTTATTGCTGACAAGGATAAAAATTGCACCTATATACACAATGGTAAAACAGAAAAAGGTAAATGGGCCTATCGCCCCAAGAGCAAATGTATCTACTTTGTACCCCATAAAGAAAAAGATGATTACAAAGTTTTTAAGGTAAAAGAAGCGAGTGCGAATAAGATCGTACTTCTGCCTTTTAAAGATCAGAAAACTCCTTCACCTTACAAATACATACTGAAACCCATATAAATAACAGAGAAAGTAGTTAAGCCAGGCTTTGATGCTACTCCGGCTATGTTTTTTTAATGCATATAATGATACGTAAGTTTTTTTTCGGTTTTTTAATTGTTTTTGCTGCATGGTTTATGCCCGTTAATGCTGCCATCTCTAAATCATTTGATCATAAAGATTTTCTTTTTGAAATGGAAAACAGCAGTGAGCATATGTATGCCCAGTGCATAAAAAAGTACAACGACTATTTATACCAACACCCTAATGACATAGCTGTATATATAGAGAAGTGTAAGTTTATTCAGTTGGCCCAATACGATGAATATAGCGATAGTAATCCTAATCAGGATGCTTTTGACAGTTGCACTGCTTTTTTAGCAGCAACCTATCCAAATGAGCCTGCAGTACTTATTTTTCAGACCTCATATCTTTGGGGGGAGGAATTAGAGAATGTCATTCACAGAGCAGAGAAATCAATCAGTATAAATCCTTTAAAATGGAGTAAAGAAAACCTGGCCGAAATCTACATCGCTATTTCCGATTATTACTATTGGGAAACAGACTACCAGGAAGCCTACAATTACTATATAAGCGCAATTAATCAGGAAGTCAAGCATAAGTTAGCCTTACAATATGCCAAAATATTAGTTGAACTAGATCGAGACCAAGAGGCACTTGAGGTTTTAATAGCCGTTGCAGATTCGACAAAAAAACCATGGGAACTGACTGAAACAGCTGGCTTACTTCTGCAACTGAGGGCGTATTCAGCAGCCTTAGAGGCATACCGTTTAATAGATAGTATTGACTCTACATTTAATAACAATCTTGAGTTGGCAAACAGCCTTGAAGGAATTGGTGAATTTGATGCAGCAAGGTCTTACCTGATCGCTGATACAAACAAAACCTGGGGCAAGAATGCCGCCTTACTTAATTTATTAAAACACGACATAAAATACCAGAGCGGAGAGCGATGCATAACGACTTATAATGAATACAGAAATTTAGGTTTCAAGATGGATCCTATCGGATTATACCGTTTAAAAATATTTTTTCTGCATCCATTCCTGCCAATTACATTAAGAGATATTCTGAGTATTTTATCACTGTTTTTAATTGTTGGATTGTTAGCGCTTATTCCCTCGATATGGATTCTTCCTGTTTACTTTATCGGACACCATTGGAACTTTGTTGAAAAGAATAAGGCCTTTACAACCGTCTGGGGATTAAAAGCGTTTTGGTTTGTAAGTGCAGGTTATCTTTTAGCCACATTATTTTCCGTTTTTATTGATCCTGAAACCATCTATGGGCATATTAATTCATCTTATTATATGGCGGAACTAACAGAAATTCAGAATGCTGCGATGGTGCTTGTATTTATTTTCGCATTTGCTGTTTTTGGTTTCTCAGCCCTCTATAAAAAGAATTTTGTAATACTTTTAAGCAGTCTGTGGCCTTTACGCAAGAGTATTTTAACTGGTATTGGAATTCTGTTGCTGTACCGGATTGCAATAAGTATTTATGTAAAAATTGGGATGCTTACCTTTAATGTTAGCCTGGATGAAATAGCTTCTTTTACAAACATATTGCTTTCCTCAGAAGAAGAAATTTTTTCAGTAATTAACAGCTATGGAAAACTAACTGGCCTGCTTATATTCTGTTTGCTTGTTCCGGTTTATGAAGAAATTATTTTCAGGGGTGTTATTCTGGAATCCTGCCAACGGTATATCAATTTCAATACTGGAAATATTATCCAGGCATTTCTGTTTGCAACCATACACATGAATTTATTCCTTTTTCCGGTGTTCTTTTTGTTTGGAATAGTAACAGGTATATTGAAAAGAAGATCAGGAGGATTGTTAGCTGGCATTGTTTTTCATGTTTTTAATAATCTATTATCGTTATCGGTTTTTATGTTTAAATAGGACAATTAGTGACTATTGGCGGGGATTATATTATGGATGAATGAGACTTTAAAAATTTAGAATGGCTCTAAATTATTGATTCACTTTTACAGGAACCAGTTTTTTGTATATTGTCAACGATTTCAAAAAACCCTTAAGCTAAAAAAACTTGGTTAAAGGAAAAAACTGTTTGTTAAATGAAAGATGCTAGGAAGACTCCAGAAAATGAAATGAAGCACTTGAAATAGTGGGCTAAAAAGATGGCCTATATTGCTGGTTTGTTTTTAGCGAAAATATCATTTAACACATTAATATATAAGATGTTACACAGCATTTTACAATGTGAGTGACGGGGCGGAGCTATAATTACATCAGAAGTTCTACATCAATTTTCCTCCACTTTTCTTGACAAGTAAACATATTTCGCTTATATTATAAGTATAATATTGATTATTATATAATCGTTATGAAAAATGTGGATGCAAGAATAATTTATCACCGGGGGGAAAGAAGAATTCAGATTATTTGCAATTATGATAATGATATAATTGAACGAATAAAAACAATTCCTGGCAGGCGGTATAGCATTACCTTAAAGTCGTGGCACATTCCTTATTCAAAGCTTAATTTACTGCGGTTTAATCCGAAAAAAGTGGAGATTCGTGAGTCCGTAAAGAATAAAACAACCAAAACTGAAGATCCGGATTGGGTAAAGGCAGGTGGAGACGAAACAAAAAAGCGCCAGCAGGATTTTATTGACAGGCATGTAAATTTATTAGCGTTTAAAAAGTATTTATCAAATAAGCGTTACAGCCACAATACCATAAATATATATACAACGGCAGTAAAGAGTTTTTTCGCATTTATAATGAAAAAGCCAGAAAGCATAACGCACCAGGATTTCATGGATTACAATTACAGAGCGATTGTTGAACAGGGGCATTCACGGTCGATGCAAAATGCCATTATAAGTGGTTTGAAATTATATTTTAAGAAATTTAGTCATAATTTAATTGATATGTCTGTTATTGAGAGGCCCTATAAGAGCCGAAAGTTACCTGTTGTTCTTGCTAAAGAAGAAGTAAAGGCCATGATAGAATCAACGAGTAATCTGAAACATAGAGTGATATTAAGTTTAATTTATTCTGCAGGGCTTCGCATGAGCGAAGTGCTTGGGTTAAAAATTGGACACATTGATTCATCACGAATGGCGTTAGTTATAGAACAAGCTAAGGGTTTTAAAGACAGGACTGTTCCTTTATCGCCAAAGATTTTGGAACTTTTAAGAGATTATTATAAAGCCTATCATCCGAAAGAATACTTATTTGAGGGACAGAAAGGGGGACCTTACAGTTCGGAGAGTGTTGGCAGAATTGTTAAAGTTGCTGCAAAAAAAGCAGGCGTTAAAAAACGAGTTACAGCCCATACGCTGAGGCATTCGTATGCCACACACTTATTAGAATCAGGGGTAGATTTAAGATATATTCAGGTTTTATTAGGACATAACTCAAGCAGAACAACAGAAATTTACACACATGTATCGAACTATAGTTTATCCTCGATAAAGAGTCCTTTTGATGAACTTGAAGAGCCACAAACTTCCTACAGAATTACAGGATAGAGCAATATGCTTGTAAATAATCTGTACATTTAATACACATATAAACAAGTTGTGCGTAATTTTCCGTCGC
>DNTK01000073.1 GCA_003508755.1 Bacteroidales bacterium
GGATTAGGGCTTTCCATCACCTACAATATATTAAAAGAACATGGAGGAAATATTGAGTTTATTTCAGAGGAGGGCCAAGGCACCACAGTACTGATAAGTTTACCAATTAACCAATAGCAATGGAAAACAAAGGTGTTACAATACTTTATGTCGACGACGAACCGGTAAACCTGCGCATATTTGAAATAAACTTTAGAAAGAAGTACCATGTTGTAACGTCCATATCGGGTGAAAAAGGCCTGGAAAAACTCCAGGAAAACGGCGATATTATTGTCGTGGTGAGTGATATGAAAATGCCAGGGATGAATGGCATTGAATTCATAAGGAAAGCACGGAAAAAGTTTTCACATGTGTTCTACTTTATTCTTACCGGCTACGACATTACATCTGAGATTTTCGATGCCCTCAACGAGAATATTATACAGAAATACTTTCGTAAACCCTTCAACATAAAAGAAATTAGTGAGGCTATCGACAGTGCTGTTGACAAGCTTTAAATATCCTTGTTTTTCATACGAAAAAAGAGTGGCGAATATCACCTGCCACACCCTATTTTATCGTTAAATTTTTTCTGTTGCATTATAGAAAATATTAAGATGTTCTATAGATAAAACATAGGATGGTTTTGTAGCTTACTGCAAAAAGAGTGACCATGCTATTTAAGAAAGAAGAAATGCTGCACCGGCTTTTGAATAAAGTATTCGATACCTACAGCGATAAGTTTAATATTACCAGAAAACCCTATAAAAATGGTTTTATTTACCATTGTGACTTCAATCATTTTGGCAAATTTAACTTGATTGTTAAGTCTCTAATGCCAAGCATTACTTTTGACAATCCTAAAAACCTTAAGACCGGTATCAGGTATTATTACGATGGCATTTTTGATAGTGAACAGCCTGAACTAAAAATTGATGAAGCTATAGACTTGCTTTGCCTGCTGTCCGGGAAGCCGCTGGAAGTTTTAGTTTAGCCTCTAAAATGCTGCAGCTACTTTTCAGTGCAAAGCCAAACGACACCCTGCTCCATCTACAGTGCATACTTTAAATATTGTTTGATTAAAGGAGTCGGCATAAGCTTTAAGTATTGTGGTACAGATGGGATTGCTATCGAATTGGCATTCTATCATCATAATATAGGTCGATAGTTCCTTTAATGCATAAATATCGGGGATATAACCTTCGATTTCGGGAGGAGTGCAATACCCGGGAATATGATTCGCCAGCACCAGCCAGCCCTGTTTATCGAGCAAAATGGCTTCGCGGTATATGCCTTTGCGGCGGGCGCTGGAAACGTGGTTTTTGAGCGTGCCCATGAGAATATGTGGTTAGTAGTTTTGTACCTATGTATACGAAATTGTTGGATTTATGTTTGGTGAGGTTGGTTACCTTCAACCAATTATGTGTTGCATAAAAAAAAGCTCCATCTATTCTGATGAAGCTTTTTGTGAACCCGAAGGGACTCGAACCCCTAACCTCCTGATCCGTAGTCAGGTGCACTATCCAATTATGCTACGGGTCCTAAATCGAGGTGCAAATATATAGATTTTTTTAATTCCTCCGAACCTAATTTGAAATTAATGTGAAAAAATCGAAGAAGTGTTTAAGATCAGTTGATAGACTATACAGCTTTCTTTATTTCGAAGATCACCCGCAGTTTATTGGCTTCTACTTCGTAGCTTATTTTACCTCCCTGAAGGGAGCAGAACTCGCGGGCTATAAACAAACCAAGTACAGGCACACTCGCTTCTTTCGAGGCATTATAAAGCTCCTGAGGAAGCGCCGAAAGGCAAAACTTCACATCCTCTATATCGGCCGTAAAATTATCCGATTCAACAATAAAATACCATTTACCATCGCGAATCTGTGTATCAAAAATAACCGAACCACTCTTCATAGTATTTTTAATAAGGTAGGTGGCCGTATTTCGAATGGCCACGCGTGCCAGGTAGCTATCGCCTTGAATATAAATAGCGGCAGGCACTTTGTTCTTAATGGTAATCTTTTTTAAATCTGCGAGATAACCGTAATAGGGTTTGGTATCGTTTACCATATTTACGAGGTTACATGTGGTAATGCTTGCTTTCATTTCATTTTGCTGCAACTTATTCCAATCGGCAAGATTTTCCAGAAATACATAGAGGTTCCGAATTGTATTATCCATGGCCTTCATTTTGGTTGCCATTTCGGTTGCTGAATAATTGCGTGATTTGTTCTTGAGCATATCGGAATACCCCAGGATGGTATTCAAAGGAGCATGTAAATCTGTGGTAATTACCGAAATAAGTTTATCTTTCATCAGGTTTATCTCGGCCAGCTCCCGTGTTTGCTGTCGCAATAATTCTTTTGATCGGATGCGCTGAATTTCCGATGCAGCTCTTGAACTTAAAATGCTGAGCATGTACCTGGAGTTGGGCAGCTCCTCCATGGCTGTATCACTCAGTACACCAATAATACCAAATGCCTCACCTGATACATCAAACACCGGAGAGCCAATAAAACTGCGAGCAGAGGTTTGCTTCACCACCTCATCCTTCGGGAACAATTCTCTTAACCCATCAGGGTAATAAGATGCATACCCTCGCAGTGTATTTTCAACAAACGAATTTTTAATGCTGATGTAATGCGTATTCAGCTTTTTGCCGTGCCAATAGAAAATCTTTAGACGGGAATCGTCGTTTGCCACTCGCCGTGCAATAAAAGCATTTCTTGCATTAAGGGTGCGACAAAGAAATTGGGTCAGATCTTTAAAAAATTGCCTTCCAGTGCCTCTGTTTGAAATTTTCAGTACCTCGGCCAACCATTGCTCCTCCCGAAGATAATTAGCCGATTTGGCCACCTTTAGAATGGTATAATCTAAATTATTGAAGGTAACATTCTTCTGAATGAGCTTTCCCCAAAAAATATTTTGCTTTAATGTTTTAAAAGATAATTCCTGGCTGTATGAATCATTTTTAGTCAGTTCTTCATTTAAGCGACTAATGCTTAAATCATGTGGTTCAAAATTGTAAAGTTTAAAAAGTGGACTATTAACCAAATCAAGCTTGTCGACAGTTTCAAATAACTTTAATGCTGCCTTGTTACAATCAACAATGGTAAAATCTACTTTACTAATAATAAAAAGTGCTTCATCAGAAATCTCAAGAATGCTTTGAAACAAAGGATTCTCTTCGTTAAAACGCTGAAGAAGCTCGAGTTTGGTGGTTTGACTATTTAACATACATTCGACCCTTTACTTGAAAATAACTACGTGACGTGGAATCAAAAAGTTGTGAAAGTCGACATAATTTTTGTCAATTTTCTCGGTAAGTTAACGAATGTATCCAGCGATTTGGTATTTTTAATCCTGCAAAAGATTAACATTTTAACATTATTTATTAACTTCCTGTTTACCTAATAATTTAAATCTGCAGTACGATGAAAAAATTTCTTAAGTTCTTGTTTTTCTTTATCTTATTTATTCTGCTGGTATTGTTTACTGCGCCTATCCTTTTCAAGGGTAAAATTGTAAAAATAGCACACGAACAAATCAACAATAACATCAACGCAAAAGCATCCTTCGACGATATCAATCTTTCCTTTTTTAAGCACTTCCCATACTTAAGTGCCGGGATTAAGCAACTCACCATTGAAGGGATAGATGAGTTTGAAGGTGATACCCTGCTTTATGTTAAATCGTTTGAACTAGCAGCCAATGTTATCAGTGCTATAAAAATGGAAAACATCGAAATAAAAAAAATTGCCATCATCGAACCTAAGATAAATGCCATGGTGCTTGAGACAGGCCAAGCAAACTGGGATATTGCCAAAGAAGTGCCGGAGAAGCCCGAAGAAGAGGAAACTGATACCACTGCTGCAGAATTCGATGCCAGTATAGCCCTCAAAAAATTTATAATTGCAGATGCAAATATCCGCTATTATGACGAATCTTCTGGCATGGAAGCATCGCTTGAAGATTTCGACTTTGATCTTTCAGGCGACTTTTCACAGAAGTTCTCTACCCTTATCATTAATTCTTCCACCGAAGAACTCAATTTTGTTCTGGGAGGTATACGCTACCTGCGCGATGTGGCACTAAACATTTTTATCAATGTGGACGCGAACCTGGAAGATAATGTTTTTGTACTGCAGGAAAATAGTTTTGGCCTGAACGATTTTATCCTTACCATAGACGGAAAGCTTGAGATGCCTGAGGATGAAGATATGGCCCTTGACATGACTTATGCCACGAATAATGCTGATTTTAAGACCCTTCTATCGCTGGTACCGGCGATTTACATGCGCGATTTTGCCGATCTTAAAACCACGGGCAGTTTAGCACTTAACGGAAGCATCAAAGGCAATGTTGGCGAAAACGTAAATCCTGATGTCGATGGAGAACTACTTGTTCAGAATGCTACATTCAGCTATCCTGACCTTCCGAAAAATGCTGACAATATAAACATTGACATCGCCTATTTCTACGACGGTAAACAAATGGACAATACTACTGTGGATGTAAATAAGTTCCATGTTGAGTTGGGAGGTAATCCCATCGATTTAAGCATGAACCTGCGCACCCCCATCAGCGATCCATTTATTAACAGTGCCATCGATGCTAAACTCGATCTCAGTACACTTTCTGATTTAATTCCACTGGATGATACGGAATTGAAAGGAATCATAGACATCAACCTCGATTTAATGGGTAATATGTCGATGATAGAAGAAGAAAAATATGAAGACTTTAAAGCTGTTGGTAAGGTGCTTATTTCAGATTTTCTTTTTGCATCGCCAGAAGTACCCAATCCGGTAATTATTACCAATACGAACCTTGGATTTTCGCCACAATACCTTGCAGTAAATGCCTTTAAGGCTGAACTAGGCAATAGCGATTTCAGTCTTGATGGTAAGGTTACGAACTACTTGCCTTATGTGTTAAATGATGGTACCGTAAAGGGTGAATTTAATTTTAAGTCTGCTACCCTCGATTTAAATGAATTTATGACAGGTAACGATGCAGAGGAAGTGGATACCGAGGAACCTGACACATCAGGACTCTCTGTGGTGGAAGTACCTGGTAATATAGACTTTACCCTTAACTCAACCATCGATAAGATTTATTACGATAAACTGGAAATAGCCGACGTAGATGGAAAAATCTTTATTCGCGACAGCAGGATTGTGATGGAGAAACTCAACATGAACCTGCTTGAAGGAAATATAGAACTAAATGGTGAATACAATACAAAAGACATTAAGAATCCATTAATCGACTTTGGTTTTCAAGCCAATAGCATCGATATTCCACAGGCATTTGCTTCGTTTGATGTGCTTGCTAAGATAGCTCCGATAGCATCTAAAGCCACCGGTAAGGTATCAATAGGAATGGACTTAAGCAGCTTCCTGGATCAATCCATGAAACCCATCATGAATTCCATGGTTGGTACCGGAAATCTGTCTTCGAAGCGTATAGGTGTAAAAAGCTCGGATGCCTTTACTGCTATTGGCAACCAACTAAATACCGATGCATTTAAAGAAATGGTTCTGAATGATCTGCTTTTCGACTTTGAAATCAGGGGAGGTAAATTGTTTGTAAATCCGTTTGAAACCAAAATGGGAAATACCAATCTCATGATTGCCGGAGAACAGGGATTTGACAAAACAATGGACTATGGGATTAATCTGTCAATTCCACGCAGTGTATTGGGAACAGCCAATACCTCTGTTAGTAATCTGGCAGCCGAAAAGGGTATTAGTCTTGCCAGTGCCGAGAACCTGAACATGCTGGTTAAAGTTACCGGTGATATGGCAAAGCCTAAAGTAAGCATTGATATGAAAGAAACCCTTGCAGGCACTACCGAAGCAGTAAAAGAAGAGATTAAGGAAACCGCAAAAAAAGAACTTGAAACCAGAAAAGAAGATGCGAAGAAACAAGC
>DNTK01000324.1 GCA_003508755.1 Bacteroidales bacterium
GATTTGGGTGAAAATGCCGATGGTTTTTCACCTAAGATCAATGAATACCTCAGAAAGGCTGAAAACCAGAAAGTTCTGTTTGAAAAACTGAATGAATATCCGAACGTAACTCACATTGGTTTAAGACAGCAGCTGGCAGAATTTTACCACATCGACAGAAAGAATATTGTGCTAAGTACCGGTTTGGATTCAATACTCGACCTTATAACACGTGTTTTTTTCGATTATAACGATGTTTACTTAATGCCGGTACCCGATTTCTTCTTGTTCGAAAGTTATTCAGAACGTATGGGTGGAATGCCAATATTCTTACCCTTGAGCGAAGAGAATAACTTTTGCTGGACCGAAAAAACCATTCATCACCTTTGCGATCTTATTGAAAGGTTCCGTCCTAAAATTGTCTGGCTGTCCAATCCAAGTAATCCTTCCGGACAAGTAATACGCCCTGACACCTTAGAGCAAATAATAAAGATCGCATATGACAACAATGTATTCATCGTTATCGATGAGGCATATGGTGAATTTTTCAAAGATGCGAATCAATCGGCCATTCAGTTCATACACGAATATGAGAATTTGATGGTTCTAAGAACATTTTCGAAGGCATACGGGTTGGCAGGCATACGACTCGGATACCTTATCAGTTCTTCTAAGGATATTATTCAAGCCTTGTTAATGCACCGAAATCATTTTCCGGTGACACAATTCGCTCTGAAAACAGCATCGTTGGCTCTCACCGATCAAAAATTTATTCAGCAAACAGTTGTAAGTACTGAATACCGCCGTCAAAAACTTTTTCAAGACTTACTTGAACTAAAAACCTTCAGGTTTATTCCCTCAACTACTAATACTTTTATGCTAAAAAATAAATTTCTCACGGATGAGAAATCACATCTCTTGCTAAAACAAAAGGGCATCTATACATCCTTGCTTCGCATTACAGGTATTGAAAAACAAAATTATTTAAGAGTAACCATCCGAAGCGAGGAGGATAATCATTTCCTGGTTCAAAAATGTCATGAAATTGAAAAAGAGATCGCTCAAAGTATAAATATTGACTCCTATAGCCTAAATTACTCCTGAGGAATAGGGCAAAGCAGGTTGATAACTCAAACAACAAGTTCTAAAAAATTTACTATCTTGTTATCGAGTTTTTCAGCCTCACAAGCCTATGCCTTTTAAGTCACTATCAAATAAATCCTTTTTAAGAGTATTCATCATTACTCTTTCCCTTTTCGCAGGAATTGCGATGCAGGCTCAAAAACTTACCGATGCAGAAATAAAAACTGCACTGATATACAATTTTTTAAAATACACCGAGCATCCTGATTTTAGCCATAAAGACACCTTATACATTGGTGTTTACGGAGACGATGCGACTATGATTAGCAGTTTAGGTCGTTTAGAAAAACAGAAAATAAAAGGAAAGCGCTTAAAGCTCGTTTTTCTTGGTGAGCAGATCATTGTTCCGGGGTTAGATGCATATTACCTGCTCAATGAATACAACTTCGAACAATCGAGAATTTTTAAGGAATTGCAGGAAAAGCCCATTTTATTTATTACAGACAGGGCAGCGGAAAAACGCCAGGTGATGATAAACTTTATTCACCCCGAGAACAACACGATACAATTCGAAATAAATTCAAAGAATCTCAATGAAGTAGGATTTTCCATATCACCCAAACTCCTGGTGCTAGGAGGAAGTGAACTCGATGTGCGAGAGCTGTATAAAGAAACTGAAAAATCGCTCATTTCGGAACAGGAAAAAGCGAAGCAAATTGAATTGGAATTAAATGCTAAAAAGGAGGAAGTTTCAAAACTTACTCAAAATCTTTACAGGCTATACAACAGAATTGACTCCCTAAACAGCATTATTATTTTTCAAATTGAAAATATACACCATCAGCAGCATAACCTTGACTCGCTCAACAAACAGTTAGCAGTTTTTACTTCAGAGGCGGTAACCAGAAAAAAAACACTCGATTCAATCAATAAATCGCTTATCCTACGAAATCAGGAAAAATCAAGATTAGATAACAGGCTTATTGAGATGCAACAAGAGCTTGTCTATGCAGCCGATTCGCTTAATGAGCTAACTATACAAAAAACGGAAAATGAGAAGACCCTTGAAAAGCAAAGTGACATAATTGCTTCTCAGTACAACACCATTCTGGTTTTCTTTGCCTTCCTGGTTGTTTTGCTTGTGTTAATCATTGTAGTTTATTTTAATTACAAAGCAAATAAAAAGAAGAACCTGGAGCTGCAGCGAAACAAAGAACAAATCGAATTCCAGGCCGAAGAACTGATAATGAAAAACCTGGAGCTGGAAAAATTATCACTGGTGGCAGAAAAAACCGATAATGCTGTTATTGTTTTAGATAAATCCGGTGAAATTGAGTGGGTGAACAATGGATTTGAACGTATGCAGGAGTGTAAGTTTTACGAGTTTAAAGAGCTTCGGGGAGGTAATTTTATTCAGGCCAGTAACAACAGCAAGGCTGAAAACTTCTTTCAAAGCTGTATTAAACATAAATTGCCGGTTACCTACGATTCACATATCGAAACTAAAAGTGCACAGACTAAATGGCTTCAATCGACACTTACGCCTGTTTTAGACAAGGATGGTAACATTGAAAGATTTGTAGTGATAGATACCGATATTACGAAACTAAAAGAAGCCGAAAAAAAGATTTTAAAGAAAAACATCGAAATTGAGGAAAAAGCAAAGATCTTAAGCCTTCAGGCCCAGGATTTGAGCAAAGCAAATCAGGAACTGGAAAAACAAAGAGACAGGGCCGAAAAAGCTTTAAAGAAACTGCAAAATGCTCAATCGCAGCTGGTTGCTGCGGAAAAAATGGCCTCGCTTGGACAATTGACTTCAGGAATTGCGCATGAGATAAACAACCCCATTAATTATATCAGTTCAAGCATCGAGGGACTAATTAATATTCTGGATGATGTAAAACTATTGGTTACAGCATACGATAACAACCCTGTCATTCAGGAACACAAGGAAATTATAGCTCTCAAGAATGAAATTGATTATTACGATCTGCTGGAAGGCTTCGATGAACTTACAGGTAACATAAAATTAGGTATAGACCGAACAAAAGAAATTGTAACCAGCCTGCGAAACTTCTCACGTGTTGACGAAGACAATTACTCCGAAATTGATATCAACAGGAGTATCGATTCTGCTATTATTTTATTGGGAAAACACCACAAGGATCATATCACCATAAATAAAGATTTTAGCCCCATCCCTCCTGTTGAATGTATGGCAGGAAAAGTAAACCAGGTTTTTCTGAATGTATTGGTGAATTCGGTTCAGGCTATAGAAGATAAAGGCGAGATAAATATACGCACCCGACAAACTAAAACCAAAGGAATAAACTATGCCACCATAGATTTTATTGATTCAGGAAAAGGAATTCCCGAAGAGATACAAGAAAAAATATTTGAACCTTTTTTTACAACCAAGGATGTCGGAGAAGGCACAGGACTGGGGTTATCCATTACCTACAGCATAATTAAAAAACACAATGGCTTTATAAACATCGATAGCGAAATAAATAAGGGCACTACAATCAGCATTAATTTACCAATAAAAAAGCATAATAATTAATTATTCAATATATTAGAACCCAATTTCACAAAACACTGCATGGAGACCAACAAAAGTCACATACTCTACATTGATGATGAGAAGGAGAATCTGTCGGGATTTAAGTATGTCTTTAAAAAGCATTATCATGTTCATGTAGCCATTTCGGCCGATCAAGGATGGGAGGTACTGAAAGAACACCCAATTAAAGTAATTATTACCGATCAGCGAATGCCGCGAACCACAGGCACACAATTCCTGGAGAAGGCTGCGAGAGAATACCCCTCCATTTTCAGAATTATTTTAACTGGTTATACGGATGTGCAGGACATCATTGCAGCCATTAATAAAGGGAAAATATTTCAGTTTATTCGCAAGCCTTGGGATAAGGATGAGGTGAAGGTAATTATCGATAATGCCATTCAGCTATATGATGTTAAGGAGCACAACACTGAACTGCTGGCTTCACTGCAAAGCAAAAATATAGAGCTGGAAGAAATAAATCAGACCCTTGAAGAAAAAGTTACTGAACGCACAAAGCAACTGGAGGAACACAAACAAAACCTCGAAGAGAAAGTAAAAGAGAGAACAAAACAACTCGAAATGGCCAAAGACAAGGCGGAGGAAAGTGACCGCCTAAAATCGGCGTTTCTGGCTAATGTTTCGCATGAAATCCGCACTCCCATGAACGCCATTATTGGCTTTTCAGAATTGCTTACTACTGAGGAATTAACCGAAGAGGATAAACAGGAATTTAAAGACCAGATAATTCTTAATTCGAATTCCTTGCTGCGCCTTATAGACGACATAATTGATATCTCAAAAATTGAAGCCAACCAGATTACAATCGAATACGGCAATCATGATTTAAACCTTATTTTATCTGAGCTTTATACAATATATAACGAACAAAAAGCCAATCTCGGACGTGAACAAATAGAACTTATCATTGATACTCCAAAACAACAAAACCTGATAATTAACACAGATAAAATTCGGTTGCATCAGGTTTTGTCGAACCTAATCGGGAATGCATTTAAGTTTACGGAAAAGGGTAAAATTACTTTTGGGTACAAACTTACCAGCAGCAACAACAATCAGCCTGTTCTCAGGTTTCATGTAGCCGATACCGGAATAGGCATACCTGAGGAGGCACATAGTTATATTTTTGAACGATTCAGAAAAGCCGATGCCAATAAAGAAAAGATATTCCGGGGCACTGGTCTGGGATTATTTATTTGTCGCAACCTGATAGAAAAATTCAAAGGTAAAATATGGATAGAATCTGAGTTGGATAAAGGCACTACATTTTTCTTCGATATTCCCTATTTACCTGGTAACGAGGTGTTGGCCGAGAAACCTACTCCACAAGTAAACTTTGCCAACGGCGATTATAACTTTGCCGATAAAACTATTCTGGTTGCGGAGGATGAGGACTCGAGCTACCATTTCATTGAAAACATAATACGCGAAACAAAGGCAACCATTGTTCGGGCAAAAAACGGTCAGGAAGCCCTGGATATAGTTAATAACCAGAACAATGTCGACCTTATTCTAATGGACATTCAGATGCCGGTAATGAATGGCTATGAGGCAATTTCGTTAATAAAGGAAGAAAAAGAACACATCCCTATTATTGCCCAAACCGCTTATGCACTGGTAAATCAGAAAGACCAGGTGATGGAAAGCGGCTGTGATGACTTTCTTGCTAAGCCGTTTCAAAAGAACGATTTGTTAAGTACCATCAAGAAATACATTGGATAAACCATTACCGGAAAACTGGCAAAGACATTATCACTAAAGCTTGTGGCTTGTATAAATTTTAATTGCCTCCTGCATCGATCTAAAAGCAAATCTTTCGGGCATTAAATCTGATTTCTCAAGCCAGTGTATCGAGGCAATTTCTGATTTATCCAGCTTTGTGATTTCTGCATCCAGATGCGCGAGATAAAAGATATCACAGGTAGAATATTCTATGCCTTTAAAAGTATATAAATTTGGTGATGTGCAGAGATACTCCAATTGATCCAAATCAACATGAAGTTCTTCTTTAATCTCTCGGCGAAGGGCATTTTCGGCTGTTTCGAATGGATCTACAAATCCTCCGGGGAAATCAAATAGCCCTTTGCCCGGATCGCGGTTCCTTTCAACTGCCAGAATTTTATCTTTGTATTCGAATATACCAGCCACCGCTGCTGCAGTATTCTGGTAAAATTCCCAACCACACGCTGTACAATAGTATTTTTTAACACCATCGTAGGTGAGTTCCATATTACTGCAATTCGGACAGGAATATAATGATTGCTTCATGCTTATTCACATTTCTGCCAAATAAACTTATCCATAAGATTTTCGTGTTGAACAAAAATCTAAACAACTTTATTTATTTTATTTACCGGTAATTCGAGGCCATGCGATCTTGGTCCTGTTTCAACAATTCTTAACCAGATTGAGAAGATCAAGGCCAATACACCCAGTGCACTCAATGCCCAAATCATTGGAATATAGCCCTGTGCATTGCCCGGACCGGCTCCAAATAAATCATTTAAAAATCCTATTCCTTCATTCATTCCTCCAACTCCGATTTGTTGTATCAATGTCATTAATGCATAGGCTGTACCCAAACGTTTAACATCAACAACATATGCAACAGATGGCCACATGATTGCAGGAATTAATGAAAATGCAACACCCAGCATTGCGATCGGAACAACCAGTGAAACATTGCTGTAAACCATAATAAGAAATACAGGCATTAGTAAAAATGACCCCAATAGCATAAACGAAGAACGCTTTCCAACCAAATCAACAAGCAAGCCAATAAATGGCGTAGCAAACATAGATGCCATGGGCAAATAGCTTAATAAAGCTCCAGCCTGTCCACGCTCAATTTCATGAAAATGCTGGAAAAATTTTATTGCGAATGATCTGAATGGAAATACGGCTGAATAGAAGGTCACACATAATAGTACAATAATCCAAAATGACCTGGAATAGCTGAAAAGTCCTTTTAAACTCAGCTTATCTGTCTCTTCAGCCCCGGCTAATTCATATTTCCTATTGGCATAGCCTTCAAGCAAAAAGTATAGTACCCCTGAAACAAGACATAACATACCAATTATCATGGCCAGTTCAAGAGGTGGTTTCCATGATGAATAAAGGTTTTCAAAGAAATCCGGAGACCGATCAGCAAACCAGGAACCTCCACGGGCAATAAATAAATTAATCCCCATGGCAAATCCAAGCACCTTCCCTTTGAACCATTTGGCAATAGAAACGGTAATGGCAACAATAAGAAGCTCGGCTCCCAAACCCAAAATTGTTCGGCCAATAAGCATAATAACAACACTATCATCTAACATTGTAATGACGCCTGCCAGAGCACATAATGTACCAAAAATTAAGATAGAAATTCGGGTACCAAACTTATCGATGAAGACTCCACCGAAAATTAATGCAGCAATCGAAGCCCAGCTGTAAAAAGAATATAAACGGCTGATATTCGTATCTGAAAAACCTAACTCTGATTCTAATAAGTCAGCAATAGGTGCAATACTATCGTAAAGGTAATAATTACCAAACATTGCCAAACTTGCAATTATTAATACGGTCCACCTTAACCAGCTAGGTATATCAGCATGTGAATTTTTCATAATTTTTTTATTTGATGCCTAAAGATAAAAGCTTTCAGAAACTTTACCAGCGATATTAATTTCAATTCATTATAAATAGGTAAAATAATTGTTAATTCAATAACATTCACCCTGCAAGCACTTCCTTTTTTCTAAAAATATATGCAATTTTGCAGCCTCAAACAGAAAATTGATAAAAATCATAAAATAATACAACAATGATTAAAAGCGCATTACAATTAGCCCGCGAGGCTTACGAACCAAAACTACCCGGTTCATTAAAAGGAGCTGTTAAAATTGTAGAAGGAAAAAAGACCGAGTCGATCGCCGATCAGGCCGATATTGAGAAGCTTTTTCCAAATACTTATGGCATGCCCTTGTTAACCTTTGAGCCAGGGGAGAAAAAAGATTTCCCTGTAATCAGTGTTGGTGTTATTCTTTCT
>DNTK01000510.1 GCA_003508755.1 Bacteroidales bacterium
CTGAGTCAAGCTCAGGATGACGAAATAAAATGATTTGATTTTTCCCAAAATCTTCCTGATCTTGCAGGCTCGAAAAAAAGACAAAATGGAAGAAAACATAATTACAATAGAAGATGTTAAGGCATCAATCAGAAACATTCCTGATTACCCAAAAAAAGGCATACAATTTAAGGACTTAACAACAGCAATTAAGCAACCTGAAATATTTCATTTCCTCATCGAAGAAATCTCGGCCATGTACATGGGGCGAGGCATTACAAAGGTGGTGGGAATTGAGTCGCGGGGTTTTATATTAGGAGGTGCATTGGCCGCACGCCTCGGAGCAGGATTTGTGCCCATTCGAAAACCAAATAAACTACCTGCCGAGCGTTATTCTGTAAATTATATGCTTGAATATGGTGAGGATTCCATAGAAATTCATAAAGACGCCATAGAGCCCGGAGAAATCATTCTTTTGCATGACGATCTGTTGGCTACCGGAGGTACTTCAAAAGCTGCGCTTGAATTGCTTTCTCATTTTAATCCTGAAGACATTTACCTGAATTTTATTGTGGAGCTTAACTTTCTGAATGGCCGCAAAGTAGTTGGTGATGACTACGATATCAGCAGTATGGTGCATTTTTAATGCCCGAAGCTGAAACTCTAAAGGTCGAAGTCAGAAATATCTTACTTCTAACTTCGGTTTTTATTCTTCCCACCTTATGATTTCTTTCTTTTCCTGCGCTGCTTATTGCGATTTTTGTCCGGGTAACTGAACCTGTCTCCTCCCCTGTTTTCCGGTTTTTTACCTTTCGATTTGGTCACGCTAAGTGCATAATCGCCCATATATGTTTCCTGGAAAGCCTGCAGAATTTCGCCTTCAAATTTACTGTCGGCATCAAAGAAGCTAAAATTGCGAAGGATATCAATTTTACCGATTTCGATTTTATTTCCATCGGTTACCTCGTTAATCATCCCTAAAAGATGTGATGCATTAATGCTGTGCTTCGACCCCACATTAATATGAAAGCGTTGAAATTTTACATTCCCGGTTCCTTTTCTGTCTCTTTCCTTTTTAGATTCTTTAGCACTGACATTTAAATCAGGTGCATTTTTATAGTAAGCCAAAAAGCGATTAAACTCTACAGAAACAAAGTGCTTAATGAGTTCCTCCCGATCGAGCCATTCCAGTTTTTTATAAATATCAGGTAAATAAGGATCTATCTGGTGATTGTCCACTTCAATTTTTTCAACCTTATCAACCAGGTTAAAGAGTTGTTTCTCGCAGATTTCCTTTCCACCAGGTACAGGTTTACTTTCAAACTGCTTCCTTGTCATCTTTTCCAGGTCCCGTATTTTTCTGCCTTCTTTGGTATGAATGATAGAGATAGCGATTCCACTCTTACCCGCCCGGCCTGTACGACCGCTTCTATGAACATACACTTCAAGATCGTCGGGCAGGTTATAATTAATTACATGCGATAAATCATTTACATCGATACCCCGTGCTGCCACATCGGTAGCTACCAGCATCTGCAGGTGCTTTTGCCGAAAGCGGTTCATCACAAAATCGCGCTGTGCCTGGCTTAAATCGCCATGTAAGGCATCGGCATTGTAGCCATCCTGCATAAGCTTATCGGCTACATCTTTTGTCTCGGCCCGGGTGCGGCAAAACACAATTCCATAGATATTCGGATTCATGTCGGCAATTCTCTTGAGTGCTTCGTATCGGTCGCGTGCCCTTACCATGTAGTATTCGTGTCGAACATTGGCAGCACCTTCGTTTCGTTTTCCTACTGAAATCTGATCCGGATTGTGCATATAATTTTTTGCAATGCGCTCAATCTCTTTGGGCATGGTAGCCGAAAACAATAGGGTTTGTCTGTTCTGGGGAGTTCCTTCCAGAATGGCATCTAAATCTTCTTTAAACCCCATATTCAGCATTTCATCGGCTTCATCAAGAATAAGCCAGCGAATTTTATCGAGTTTTAAAACTTTTCGTTTGATTAGATCCAGTGTCCGCCCGGGTGTACCAACCACGATATGGGCTCCCTTTTTTAAGTCCCTGATCTGATTTGAGATAGCTGCTCCACCATATACCGGAACCACTCTGAAACCTGGAATAAATTTGGTGAAAGTTTGAATATCTTTTGTTATCTGAAGCCCCAGTTCACGTGTAGGACACAATACCAGGGTTTGCACATTTTTATCCTGCAACTCGGTTAATTGTATAACCGGCAAGCCAAATGCAGCCGTTTTACCGGTGCCAGTTTGTGCCAGGGCAACCAAATCGTTTTTTGATTCTAAAATCTGTGGAATAGTTTTCTCCTGGATAGGAGTGGGATTCACAAATCCCATTTCGGTAATTGCACGAAGAACATTTTCATGCAGTCCGGTTTCGTTAAAAGTCATAAATAAAGTTTTTTGCAGATCCCGAAAAAACTTCGCGCCGAACTTTTAACCGGACCCAATTTAATATCCATGGAAGTAAACTACTTCCCCGTAATAAGGGCGCAAATGTAGTATCAATAAATTGATTATGAACTATTTTACTGCATCTATTTTTTTATTTAAAACAAAAGAGGTATAAGCCGCCAGCTTTTTGTCATGTATGCGGCATATCCAGGTAAGGCCTGTTGAATTAATTTCTCTTCGAAAAATAGTTTCAGAACCTGATTTATACTGAATACCACCAGAACCACCAGGTTTATCCATGAAAAACTAAAAATAACAAGTGGCACAAGAACCACGAAAAGGGCAAGATACATGGGATGCCGGATATATTTATAGGGCCCTCGAATAATTAGCTGTATGTTTTTCCCCGGATCAGGAAAAATACTTAAATCAGAATGACGCATTTCCCAAATTGACCATAACCCCAAAGCAATTCCTGAAAGCAATGTTACTTTTAAATATAGATTGTCGGGAATATTGACGTTAAATAATAAATAGATTATTGAAGCAAACTGAACGAGTACATGAAATACGGAGCGCACTCTATTTTTCATAAGCATCAAATAAACAAAATCAGGCTGGCGCCCATTACCATCATTCCTACAATGAGACCATAAATGGCCCAGTGGGGTTTCCCATATTCACGGGCAGCGGGCAATAATTCATCGAGCGATATAAATACCATAATACCTGCAACGGCGGCAAACAATATTCCAAAAACAGCAGGGTTCATGAACTGCATGAGCAGTAGATATCCTACCAATGCTCCAACAGGTTCGGCCAACCCGGAAAGGAAGGATAACCTGAATGCTTTTTTCTTGTCGCCGGTTGCATAGTATACCGGCACAGAAACAGCAATTCCCTCTGGCACATTGTGAATAGCAATAGCCACAGCAATAGCAATACCATAAGCAGGTTCGTGAATAGCAGCTGTGAAGGTAGCAAGTCCTTCAGGGAAGTTATGAATCCCAATTGCCAGGGCTGAAAAAACACCCATTCTTAACAATTTTTTCTTATCGAATGAAAGCTTTGAAACATCTTCTACTTTTCTGAGCTCATGGGGATTTTCATAGCTGGGAACTAATTTATCGATAATGGCAATGATTAAAATGCCTGCAAAAAATGCTATTACCCTAATCCAGTAACCGTTGGTGTCGCCATACACGGTGACAAGTTCGGTCCGGGCTTTTTGGAATATTTCAATCAGAGAAACATAAATCATTACTCCTGCAGAAAACCCCAGGGCTACCGACAGAAAACGGGTATTGGTAGTTTTCGCAAAAAAAGCAATGGCACTTCCTATTCCGGTTGAAAGTCCGGCGAATAAGGTAAGTCCGAAAGGTAATAGCAACTCTTGAAATTCCATAGTCATGATATAATTCGGGAATAGTACACTACAAATATAAGATAAGGAATTTGCTAAAAATAAAAAAGGGCTGATAAACTATCAACCCCTTTTGCAACTTATAGTAATCATTAGCTATTAATAATTCTACTTCCCTTTTTCGAGTTTGTTTAAAGATCCAAAGACTCCCAGTAAATATACTCAGCCTTTCGCTGGTTTTGATGCCATAGCGGCAGGTAGTTTTAATACTAGTAATGCATATTACCAATTTTGATAAGTTTTGCTTCGTCGAGAATTTTTATTTTCCGGCCATGAAGCTCAATAAGTTTATCTTGTTTGAATTCAGAAAGTAACCTAATTACCGATTCGGTAGCTGTACCCACCAGGTTGGCAAGCTCTTCGCGGGTAAGTGATATCTGCAGGAAATTCTCACTGTCGAGATTAAAACTCCATTTCAGATGAATCAGTACTTCTGCCAAGCGCTCACGCACCGTTTTCTGGGCAATATCAGTAATGTAATCGTTTGCATCCCCTAATTCGTTGCAGGCCAGCTCAAGAAGATCCATGGCAAATTCGCCATTTGATTTTACGAATGATTTCACAAGTTCGCCAGGGATGAAGCAGACTGCAGCATCTTCGATAATTTTTGTTGACGTACATGCCAGTTCACCCGTAATGGTCGATCGGAAACCCATGATATCACCAGGCTTGGCAAAGCGTATTATCATGTCCTTTCCGTCGAAGCCGGTTTTAAAGATTTTAATGATTCCCCGCACAACACAGTAAAAACCATTAATGCGATGTCCTTCTTCATAGATAAACTCGCCTCGTTTAAAAGAATCAGGACCATCCTCAATAGGAATTAAATCAATTTCACTTTCTGTGAGATGCTTAAAAACAGTCTTTTTCTGCAGAAAATCTCTTAGGTCTATTGGTTCATTTGCAGGTTTGATCATAGCAACGTAGTTTACAAAATGTGTAGCTCTCTATAAAATTAAAAAATTCTATTGAATTTCGAATGTTAGTTTTTCCATTAAAACTTCGAAATATATACCTTTATTAGGAAATAATTCACTAACAAGTGTCATGATCTGACAAAATAGAGGCCATTCTAAGGTAATAATCGAACGTTTAACTACCTGGAATGTTCTTAAAAGCAAAGCCCCGAAAGTTTAAAAAATAATAACCATAAACATATAAACATGAAAGAAACAATTAAAGTAAACTGGACAGGCG
>DNTK01000075.1 GCA_003508755.1 Bacteroidales bacterium
CCAATAGGGTGGGTTGCAGGGTATGACCTTTTCGCTCGCGGGCGTAAAGTTTCTCTGCAATCTCGTGGAGGTTGTCAAAAACGAGCGGGTACAGAAGCTCATCCCGGTTGGTGGCATGAGTTTCCTTAAGTATTTTGGTAACTTCGGCCTTATTCATACTTTAGTTTTTCGGAGAGTATATTTGTAAAGTTAAAGAATTAAACTTGAAGTAAGCAGCAAAAAAAAGCACCCATCTGATGTGTTAATTGGGTGCTTATAAATTACCGGGCTAAATGGTTTATTTCTCTAACAATACGATATCGTATTCAGTAGAGATATTGACTTTTCCTTCAGAAACGGTCGCAGTAGTGCCAGAATAAGCATCTTTAACCACAGTACCATTTTTAAATACATTTGCTACGCCGAGTTCTTTCTCGCCTTTTGGTAAATCAAGGCCAATTACCACAGCATCGTGGTAATTTTCAGATCTGTATTCGCGTTTAAATACATAAGGTTCCCCGGAAATCATGGTGTGTGCGCCAGCTCCTACCGCAGGGTGAGCTTTTCTAAACTGTCCCAGCTTTTGATAATGGGTCAGGACTTCATTTATTGTTACACCATTTCGTTCGATGTTGGCAGTTAATTCGTCCCAATTCATGAAGGAGCGTAAATTGGCATCGCCTTCTTCGCCTTCTACCTCAAGTATTCTCGCTGTTTCATCACCATAGTAAATTTGACTTGTTCCGGGTGTTAATAGTAGTCTGGTACCTGCATTAAATGCATCTTTTCTTTCTTTATCATAACTCCAGCTGTCATCGTGCGAGCATAAATAGTTTGTTGCCCATTTTCCGTCCAGGCTATCCTGAAGGTATGAAGAGTATTCTGTAAACAGCTGCTTGTAAGGTTTATACACATCACCCTTAAAAGAGAAGTTAATCATGTTATCATATCCATACTTAAAATAGTTGATAGAGGTATCGCTATAATGGTAGTATAATTTCGATTGGATGTTATATCCATAAAGCTCACCCAAGATATAGAATTCTCTGTCATCGATGTATTTATTAGGATTTTCCTTCTTCCATTGCTCATAAACTTTTTTTGCCTCAGCAATTAATTCACCCCAAACTGTTTCTTCAACATGTTTTACTGTATCAACTCTGAAACCGTCTATTCCATATTTACGAATGTAGTCGGTTATCCACTTAATCATATAGTAGCGTGGTGCTCTTGGGTAGCCAGTTCTTTCGAAAAATTCATCAAGCTCTGTTAATTCTTTTTCAAGTCTTCCCTCTTTCTCCCATTTGTCCTTTAATACCTGAGGAACATCGACCTCTTCATCGCTTTCTGTTTTTAAGTCGGGTAGGTTTTCGACCAATGTACAGGTAACTGCAGAGCGGTAGTCCTGATAGGTACAGCGGGGTTCGGTGCGCACCCAATTGTCGGGCCAAACAGGATCTTTATCAGTAACCGGTCCGGTTTGGTTTATTACGATATCAAGTAATATGCGAATTCCCTTTGCATGGGCAGTTTCAACAAGCCTTAAGAAATCTTCCTCGGTACCAAAGTTGGGCTCCATTGCGGTCCAATCTTTTGCCCAATAACCATGGTAGGCATAAGTGTCACCCTGCCCTTCGTCAACGAAACCATGCACTTGCTCTGCAATAGGCGATAACCAAATGGCCGTTATACCCAGGTCGGTAAAATAATTGTCTTCTAGTTTTTGAATGATGCCTTTTATGTCACCTCCCATAAATTTCCTGGTTTCTTTTGTTTCCGAAGTTCGGTCAAAATTTAAATCGTTTTCTGCATCACCATTGTTAAACCGGTCGGTAAGTAAAAAGTAGATATTGGCATTTTCCCATAGAAAAGGGACTTCGGCTGTTTCTTTAACGTCGCTTGTACATTGATAACTGCTGAAAGCAACGACTATTAATAGGTAGGCAATTAGAAGATTTCTCATTGATAATTGTATTTGTTTTCTTTTTTGAATATACTATTAAAACTATAAATTTACAGGGGTATACACCTCAGTATTCATATTGATTGGCTG
Source organism: Bacteroidales bacterium (assembly GCA_003508755.1). Taxonomy (GTDB): domain Bacteria; phylum Bacteroidota; class Bacteroidia; order Bacteroidales; family UBA10428; genus UBA10428. The sequence continues at coordinate 2,033 of DNTK01000075.1, forward strand.
GAAACGGTTTTGAAAATGAAAACGCAAATTTATAATAAACCAACCGTTATTTCAAGTACTTAGTTGAATGATTTATACCGCCGCTCTTAAATTTTTATACAAAAAAGGAAAAAGTGAGCCAGAGAAATCATTGTTTTTTAAAATGGAAATATTTTACAGATTGATTCCAGATATCATCGCAGAATGGACCAATACAAGGATTTGTTACATTTCATTTAACAACAAAAGGGAAATGTTAAATAACATCTCCCTTTTTACAGCAAGCTAGCCCAAGTTTTTTGTTTAATTAGCAGCATGTGAAAAATTGGCACCACAGTGGGCGCCAACTAAGGCAAAACAATTAATGCTTCAAGATATTATATGTTATACACGCAGGTCAATTGTTTTTTGATTAAGCAGAAATTTTTTCTTGCCGAATGCTGCCATTTAACGATTAACAGACTTTTGAGGTTTTCTAACCGTTAGGTAAAAAAGAAAGGCCGCCTGCCCGGGGGCAGAACGGCCTTTGAGAAAAACCCTCAGCCTGGGTTATTTTTACATTTTGCTGAAACGTATTGTTTCACTCAGGCCTTCTTCACCATTAATTTGTAGTATATACATTCCGGGTTCGAGGTTGTCAAGACGCAAGTTCAATGTACTTCCTGAAGATGTATAATCTCTCGTAAGTACTGTCTGTCCGGTTATACCAATAATTGTAACGTTTATTGAACCATTGTAATCATTGGCAAGGTCGATGTTGATCTCATCACTTGCAGGATTCGGGTATACATTCGTAATAGCATTATTGCTGCTTAGGTTTTCAACCGAAGTATAATCCGAAACTGGTAGTTCTACCATTTCACCACCACTTGCTAATGCTACCCATAGACCAAATGCAGGACCATCGCTGTTGTTTGCAGGAGTTAAGAATCCTGAAGCCACAACTGTAATGGCAGCAGAGTCTAATTGAAGGGTTTCCAGTGGAGCCTCATAACGCGCAACTACAGTACTTCCTGTTTCATCTCTTACACCAATAATATAGTCTGCTGTTGGCAATTCTAAATAATCGGCGAAAGCACCATAGGCTAAGTCATTGATTAGCTCTGCCGGACCAGTTGATTCATAAATATCAACCGTTGGTGCGTCGGTAGATCCATGGAATACAAGTAGGTCAGTATTTGCTGAGTTAGCTGCTTCTTCTCTGCCCATGGCTTCCACATAAATGTTGAAAGCAGTTGCAGGATCATAACCGCTGGCACTAACAATACCGTTGGCAACGAGCACGTAAGTGGCGTTCCAGTCAAGTGTTGTAGTCAGGTTAAAAATACTTTCAGCTGATGAAGCACTTCCTTTAGGTGCAATATCGATACTTATTTCCTGGTTTGCAGGTGCATCAATAAATCCACTTGCATTGCGGAATGCAAAGTTATCGATAAGCATACCATCGTTAAGATATACATCTACTGAATCGGCTGCTGCATCGGCAGAGTTATGAATAACCTGAACTCTAGCAGTAAATATCTCATCATTGAAGAATACGGTTGCTAAAGTAGTATCGCCCAGAATCTCAACGATTCTGTTAGCTCCACCACCTGGGAATTCTGATTTATCATCGGCCCATGAATTATTAATGCGATACTTATATTGATATGTAGATCCAACTTCTAATAAAATAGTAGTTGAGTAAATATTATTATCACCCATATCAAGTTTGGTATAGTTTGCTGCCCATTCATTAAAGTCACCGGCAATATCAACAGAGTCTACCAATGGGTCGAACCTGTCGGTTGCTTCCCAATAGCTCATGTCTACGCTGAAAATTGCATATGCTGCTACATCTGTTGATAAGAGTTCAATTACTTCACCATCGGGTCTTGCGGCAAAAAGACCAAATGCAGGTCCATCGCTATTCACTGAAGGATCAAGGAAACCTGATGCAAAAAGTGTAATAGCTTCGCCCTCTAGACCAACTGTTGAGGCGATATAACTGGCAACCGTAGTGGCGCCTGTTTCGTCCCTTACATCAATAGTATAGTTATCTGAAGCCAGGTTAAGATATCCCTGGAATTCACCATAGGAGATGTTATCAACAATGGTACCAGCTCCAATACGTGTTTCTACAACATCCACAGTTGGAGCATCGGTTGCACCATGATATACCAATACAGCTGTAGTATCGCCCATGGCAGTTTCCATACCCATATCGTATACATCAATAGCAAAGGCAGTTGCAGGAGTATATCCTGAGCCACTTACAATACCTGAAGCCATTAGAACATAGGTGTTTCTTGGATCAAGTGTGGCAGTAAGATTATAAATGCTTTCTCCTGATGAGGCGCTACCTTTAGGAGCAATGTCAATACTGATTTCAGTATTGGCAGGTGCATCGATAAAACCACTGGCATTTCTGAATGCAAAATTGTCAATAAGCATGCCATCGTTCAAGTATACATCTACCGAGTCGGCAGCTGCGTCAGCAGAGTTGTGAATCACCTGAACACGGGCTGTTGATTGTGGCAAGGCTACCATTTCACCACCTGTTGGTAATGCAACATATAATCCAAATGCAGGACCATCGCTGTTTACTGAAGGATCAAGGAATCCTGAAGCAACTACAACAGCTGCAGCACCATCAAGACCTAAGGTTGCAAGTGGAGCATCGAATGCAGCAACATTTACTGTACCGGTTTGGTCACGAACCTGCAGGTAATAATCTGCGGTTGGGAGTTCAAGATAATCAGCGCTGAATGCACCGTAAGCAAGGTCACCCACCAATTCAGCAGGACCTGTTGCTTCATACACATCTACAGTAGGCGCATCAGTTGAACCGTGGTAAACAAGCAGGTCGGTGTTAGTGCCTGTGGCGGCTTCTTCGCGACCCATTGCGTTTACGTCAATAGCAAAGGCAGTTGCAGGAGTATATCCTGAGCCACTTACAATACCTGAAGCAACCAATACGTAGGTCATGGTTGGGTCAAGTGTGGTTGTTAAATTATAAATGCTTTCTCCTGATGAGGCGCTTCCTTTAGGAGCAATGTCGATACTGATTTCAGTATTGGCAGGTGCATCGATAAAAGCACTGGCATTTCTGAATGCAAAATTGTCGATAAGCATGCCATCGTTCAAGTATACATCTACCGAATCGGCAGCTGCGTCAGCAGAGTTGTGAATCACCTGAACACGGGCTGTTGATTGTGGCAAGGCTACCATTTCACCACCTGTTGGTAAGGCTACATATAATCCAAATGCAGGACCATCGCTGTTTACTGAAGGATCAAGGAATCCTGAAGCAACTACAACAGCTGCAGCACCATCAAGACCTAAGGTAGCAAGTGGAGCATCGAATGCAGCAACATTTACTGTACCGGTTTGGTCACGAACCTGCAGGTAATAATCTGCCGTTGGGAGTTCAAGATAATCAGCGCTGAATGCACCGTAAGCAAGGTCACCCACCAATTCAGCAGGACCTGTTGCTTCATACACATCTACAGTAGGCGCATCAGTTGAACCGTGGTAAACAAGCAGGTCGGTGTTCGTGCCTGTGGCGGCTTCTTCGCGACCCATTGCGTTTACGTCAATAGCAAAGGCAGTTGCAGGAGTATATCCAGAGCCACTTACAATACCTGAAGCAACCAATACATAGGTCATGGTTGGGTCAAGTGTGGTTGTTAAATTATAAATGCTTTCTCCTGATGAGGCACTTCCTTTAGGAGCAATGTCGATACTGATTTCAGTATTGGCAGGTGCATCGATAAAAGCACTGGCATTTCTGAATGCAAAATTGTCTATAAGCATGCCATCGTTCAAGTATACATCTACCGAATCAGCAGCTGCGTCAGCAGAGTTATGAATCACCTGAACACGGGCTGTTGATTGTGGCAAGGCTACCATTTCACCACCTGTTGGTAAGGCAACATATAATCCAAATGCAGGACCATCGCTGTTTACTGAAGGATCAAGGAATCCTGAAGCAACTACAACGGCAGCGGCACCATCAAGACCTAAGGTTGCAAGTGGAGCATCGAATGCAGCAACATTTACTGTACCGGTTTGGTCACGAACCTGCAGGTAATAATCTGCGGTTGGGAGTTCAAGATAATCAGCGCTGAATGCACCGTAAGCAAGGTCACCCACCAATTCAGCAGGACCTGTTGCTTCATACACATCTACTGTTGGAGCATCGGTTGAACCGTGGTAAACAAGCAGGTCGGTATTGGTACCAACACTGGCACTTTCGCGGCCTGTTGCAAAAACATCAATCGCGAAAGCTGTTGCAGGGGTATATCCACTGCCACTAACAATTCCACTGGCAACCAAAACATAAGTTTCTCCCGATGTGAGAGTAGTTGTAAGGTTGTAAATGCTTTCTGAGGCTGAGGAACTTGTTTTGGGAGCTACGTCAATGCTAATTTGCACATCGGCATCTACATCAATAAACGGCGTTGCATTTCTGAATGCAAAATTGTCGAGTATAAGAGTACCGTCGAGATAAACATCCACCGAATCGGCGGCAGCGTCAGCAGAATTATGTATAATCTGCACGCGAGCTGTTTGAGCAAAGCTAAATGCACTGAATAAAAGTGCAAATGCTGCGAAAAGAGTAAACTTTTTCATCATATTAATAAAATTGGTTTAGTAAAGAAACATGTATAACTGTCTTTTGTTAAAGAATTATTTGTTTACCTTAAACAAAAACCCAAAATATCTTCATTATTCTAAATTGATATACTTGTAATATTCAGATTAACAATTTATTATATAATATCATCTGAATAAAATCTAATTAGAATCTATCGTTTGCAGCACCACGAAAAAATGTTAGATGTCCTGCAAATTATTCCTGCAATAATGGGCTGTGAAAAAATGAAATCCTGAGAGTTGAGACTTTCCTATTGATAAATATACACAATTTGAACAACTAAATCTAGAGATAAAGCATATAAATTGAAAAATTATACAAGATTAACTGTCGAATTATTAAAGAATTAGTAGTTATTTTGTGCCATGAAAAAGCAACAAAGCAACATCGTGCAAATAAGGGAAACACTCATCAGCATGGATGTGATTGAAAAGAAATTTTGCTGTGATTTATCGAAATGCAAGGGAGTCTGCTGTATCGAAGGGGATTCTGGTGCTCCGCTTGCTGATAATGAAACAGATATTCTTGAAGAGGAGATTGATCACATTAAACCTTATATGCGACCCGAAGGCATTGATGCAGTTGAGCAGATGGGCGAATGGGTAATTGATATCGAAAACGATAAGGTAACACCGCTTATCAATCAAAAAGAATGTGCTTATGTAATTTTCGAGGATGGGATAGCGAAATGTGCTATCGAGAAAGCCTACTTCGATAATAAAACAAGGTTTAGAAAACCTGTTTCGTGCCATTTGTACCCGGTTCGAACTAAAAAATACCGCGATTTTGAAGCCGTGAACTATGATGTATGGTCCATCTGCAAACCTGCCTTAAAGCATGGAGAGGCAGAGGGGTTGTATGTATATCAGTTTCTACAGGAGTCACTAATACGTAAATATGGCGAAGCCTGGTACAACGAGCTGGAAATTGCGGCTGACATGTTGCTTAATTCAGAAGGGTAATATCCTTAGCAATGCAATGATATGAAAGAATACAAGCATGCAGCGCTGAATGAGCAAGTGAAAACCTCTTTCGTACTTTTGTGCTTCATCCTGATATAAATCATCCCATATTTTCCAACTCTCTCTGTTTACAAGTGTTTCATTTTTATACCTTTATTTAAAATTAAACAACATGGAAACTATAAATGCATATATCGATAAGAATAAGGATCGATTTTTAAATGAATTATTTGATTTTATAAGAATCCCTTCGGTAAGCTCACAAGCCGATAACAAAGAGAATATGCACAAAGCGGCTCGTTTTGTAGCAGATTCACTTATGAAAGCCGGAGCTGATAAAGCTGAAGTGCTTGAGACAAAAGGATGGCCGGTAGTTTACGGAGAAAAAATAATCGATAGTTCATTGCCGACCGTTTTGGTATATGGACATTATGATGTGCAACCTGCAGAGCCACTTGAGTTATGGGAGTCGCCACCATTTGAACCCGAGGTACGTGATGGGAAAATCTATGCTCGAGGAGCCGACGATGATAAAGGTCAACTATTTATGCACGTAAAAGCATTTGAATTTCTGATTGCCGAAAATAAGCTGCCCTGTAACGTTAAATTCTGCATTGAAGGAGAGGAAGAAATAGGTTCCGAATCGTTGGAAACATTTTGTGCCGAGAATAAAGAACTCTTGCAATCGGATGTTATACTTGTTTCCGATACCTCCATGCTTTCCCTGGCTAATCCTTCGATTACTACAGGCCTTAAGGGGCTTGCTTATTTTGAAATTGAATTAACCGGTCAGAAC
>DNTK01000555.1 GCA_003508755.1 Bacteroidales bacterium
TCGCGAATGTTTTCTGAGATATGGGTAGCAATGTATTCTATAACATCGTCGGGCATCTCAATTCCATCTTTATAGATCTTTTGCCTTAAAATGGCAATACGTGTTTCGAAATCGGGCGTTTGAAGATCCGCCGATAATCCCCACTTGAAGCGCGATAATAATCGTTGCTCCATGCCTTGCAACTCAACAGGTGGCTTATCGGAAGTTAATATCAACTGCTTTCCTGACTGATGCAGATGATTAAAGATATGGAAAAAAGTATCCTGCGTTTTTTCTTTACCTGCAAATTCATGAACATCATCAATAACCAGAACATCTATCATCTGGTAGAAATGAAGAAAGTCATTCCTGTTGTTGTTTCTGATTGACTCCACAAATTGAGTCTGAAACTTATTGGCATTCACATACAGGACTGTCTTTTCAGGAAACTTATCTTTCACATCGATACCAATTGCCTGGGCCAAATGTGTTTTCCCTAAACCAGAATCGCCATAAATAAGCAAGGGGTTAAAAGCTGTACCACCCGGATTATTTGATACCGCAATTCCGGCGGACCGTGCGAGGCGATTGCATTCTCCTTCAACAAAATTTTCGAAAGAATTCTCCGGATTTAGGTTTGGATCAATATCCAGTTTTTTCAATCCGGGAATAATGAAGGGATTCTTTATAGTTTTCTCTTCGGCATTTAATGGAACAGACACGGGTCTGTTCTTAATTTCTTTTTGATTTTGAGCCGGTAACTTTACAGTAACAGCATCATCATTAACCTCGGCAGTGCTGTATTCCATTACAACGCTGTATTCGAGTTTTGCATCAACTCCAAGTTCTTTGCGCAGCGTTTTACTAATAATTTCGATGTACTTCTCTTCGAGGTATTCGTAGAAAAAAGGGCTTGGTACCTGAATGGTCAGCACATTATTATCAAGACGCAAAGGTACAATGGGTTCGAACCATGTCCTATAACTGATCGACGGCACGTTGTCTTTGATTACTTTTAAGCAATTACTCCAAACCTCCCTATGCATTTTTTAGTATTGTGTTAGGTATGAACTATTTAGTTTTTGGCGATTGTTAATTATTTAAGGAGGCAATTTTGTGAAAAAAAACATAAAAAAAAAGCCCATTTGCTCTTGACTTTCTCAATTAAATTATATTGGGTTTATTTTCAGTGTTTTAAAAATTAAAAAAAAATAAAAAATATTTTATTTGTTGATTATCAATTACTTACATAATTTCAATTCAATCAGGTTTGTTAAACCATTGTTTATTAAGACTTAACTTAATGTTAATAAGTATATGTGTAGAATATTATGTTAAGAAAATAATTAATTGCTCGAAACCGAACATTAAATCCAAAGTAATTATAGAAATGTTAATAACTTTGATCCAACCTAAATAAAATGAAAAAAACAATAGCCTTCGTAGGTAGTGTAGGAATACCTGCTCGATATGGTGGTTTTGAAACCCTGGTTGAACAGCTCTCAAAGCGACTGGTAAGTAAACATGAAATATTTGTATTTTGCTCATCGAAATCCTATTCAAAATCCGAAAGAAAAAAGGACTATCAATCGGCCGTTAGGTATTTTATTCCATTAAAAGCCAATGGTTTTAGCAGTATATTCTACGATCTTATCTCTCTAATCAGGGCCATTCCATTAGCAAATAATATTATTATCCTCGGCGGCAGTGCTTCGTTCTTTTTACCTTTATTTAAGCCCTTTCTAAGAAAGAAAAACCTGATTTTCCATCCAGACGGAACCGAATGGACACGATTAAAGTGGGGAATAGTTACACGCACCTACCTTAAATTGTCGATATATGCCGGCTGTAAAACAGCCAATAAAATTATAATCGACAATGCAGCCCTAAATAAACTTTATAGAAAATTCAATAAGAAATGTGTACAGTGCAGTTATGGTGGAGATCAGTATCAGTTAAAAGATGAAAAAATGGATTACTGGTTAAGCATCGCAAGAGCAGAACCTGAAAACAACCTGGAACTAATTGCAGAAACTTTTTCGAACTTGCCTTCAGAAAAATGGAGGTTAATATCAAATTTCAGTGCGTCCGCTTTTGGAAGAAAACTACAAAAAAAATACCAGCAATTCAGTAACATTCAACTTGTTCATTCCACCTACAATAAAGAGGAAATTGAAAAGCACCTAAATTGTTGTAAAGGTTATATACACGGACACTCTGCTGGTGGCACAAATCCAACCCTTGCAAGCGCAATGTGGCTAAACAAACCTCTGCTGTGCCACAATAATATTTTTAACAAAAGCACAACCCAAGGCTACGCATTGTTTTTTAATAATACCAGCGAATTAGGAAAGCTCTTGCTGAATGATAATTTAAACACTCTAAAACTTGCCCGGCATGCCCGTAAAATCGCACAAGAAAAATATACCTGGAATACGGTAAGTGATGTATACGAATCGCTCTTTATTTGAGCAAGTTATGCCTTATCACCATAATTTTATTCAACTTAAATTCTTGATTAAAGGCACTGTGTAATAAATTTTTTTCTAAAGAAGCGATCGGTGCTCTGCTGCTTTTCCTAAATTTGTATAGATTGTAAAACTGATTACCATGTACAAACCCGAAGATTTTAATGTTGATACATTAGGCAAATGTAAAATACCGAATCCATTAGATCTCTCGCAGAAAATCGGAGATGGTGTATTTAACTACATAAGGGATGATGAACGCGTTTTGTACGATGCATCATTAAAAAGCTACAACCTCCATAAGAAAAACGGTAAAATTCCCATCTCATTTGAGAAAAGCGGACCCAAAGAATTTATCTATTACGATCCCTCCAAAATAAGAGTTGCTATTGTTACATGTGGTGGTTTATGTCCGGGGCTAAACAATGTTATTCGTGGTTTAGTAATGCAGTTACACAGGCGATATGGCGTTACCCGTACCATTGGTATTCGGTATGGATATGAAGGATTTATACCTTCTTTTAAACATGATATAATAGAGCTCACTCCTGAACTCGTTGAAGATATCCATACACAAGGGGGTTCTGAACTGGGATCATCACGTGGAGAGCAAAATGTTGATGAAATCGTCGATGCCCTTGAACGAATGAATGTAAACATTCTTTTTGCAATTGGCGGTGATGGCACGCTTCGGGGAGCAAAGGCTATCAAGGACGAAATTACAAAAACAGGACTGAAAATTTCTGTTGCCGGCG
>DNTK01000171.1 GCA_003508755.1 Bacteroidales bacterium
TAATAACAATCTTTGATTCGGGCAGTGAACCAGGATTCCATGTGCCACCTTCCGCAAGATTCGGCCACATAAAATATATTAATTTAAATGAGCGGCCTCCAGTTTGTGCAATATTGGGGTCCGGAGCAGCATCATTGTAAGGAACAGAATTTATGAAAATATACTCACGTCCCAATTGTCCATAATCATCTCCGGTACGTTCATACAGATTAAACGCACCATCGCGTTCCTGGTCGCGGAACGAGCACATTAACTGCACATTGTTGGTTACATCCCAAACTTCAAAAGGTACATCTACATAATCCTGGTAGGTGTACTCAGCAGCGGTCACACCTGCAGTAGCCTGAAAAGGCACATGAAACCGATGTGCTTTTTGAGATAAGCCGGGACCAAAACGAATCTCGACACTCACAAAATCACCGGGCTCAAGGTTGGTTGCTTCTTCCTGATCGCCTGTATTAAATCCGGGGAACAAGTTGCCTGTAAAATTAATAAATGTTAAAAAGCTGGCCGTATTCACGGTTTCGAATCCATCAACCAACCCTTGCTCTGTAACAAGCGTATCGGTAACACCAATCTTCCAAACATCTACTCCACCAACGTAAGCTGTGTCTTCGTTGAATGGATGGACAGCTATAGTATTGTCATATGAAGGTTGTCCTCCAAGATAATCCACCAATTCTCCTGAGCTATTGTAAACAAGGTTCCATGAAATACCTCTATCAGAAGAAACATACACATCGGAGCCGCGTGTATTATTCTCAACACTGATAAAAATACGATCTGGATTTGAGGGGCTAATGGCTATTTCAAACCTTCCATTGCTGCCAACCAATCCACTATCGGCAATTTCCCAGGTGTCGCCGGCATCTTCGGAGCGAATAATACCCAGTTCATTTACACCTGCAAATACGTAGTTAAAATTGCTGGTATCGGCTTTCAGATCTTCAACGCTTGTTTCAGATGCATATACTTCACTCCATGAAATACCACCATCGGTTGTTTTATACACACCGGTAGTGGTAGCGGCCAGCACAATACTGGTATCCTGGGGATGAATGGCCAGGCGGTTTACATACCTGAAATCTTCATTGCTGGCAGTAAAATCAAGTTGGGTCCAGCTTTCACCTTTATCGGTACTCTTGAATACACCACCGCCAGTAGTTTGTATGCTCCCAGGGAAGCTTTCGCCTGTACCAATAAACAATACATTTGGTTCGGAAGGTGACTGAACGAGTGTAGAAATTGCATGGTAAGGAATATCTTTTGAAATATTTACCCATGAAGCACCCCCATCGGTTGTTTTCCAGGCACCACCAGTTGCAGAACCAGCAAACCAGGTATTATGGGTTGGATCCGAAACATCAACCACGACAGCCCTTGTGCGGCCGCCCACATTTCCGGGACCTCGCAACACCCAGTTTATGGTATCGTCGCTCTTGAATGTTCTTCTGTTTTGTTTGGCTTTCTCAAGTTCCAGCATTAAATAGTTGGCTGGATAATTCGATTCATCCTCACCAAATTTAGTACGTATACCTTTAAAGTATTTGTCTACTTCTTTGATACGCATTTCCTTGTTACTTTTGATACCTTTCTCACGGTTTTCTTTTTTCTTCAGGTACTCTGCATGCCACAATCCGTGATCTTCCTGCTCTTCTTTATTGCTTGCAAGGGTAAATACCAGTGCCAATACAATAAATAAAGGAGCATAAATAAAAATTCTTTTTTTCATTGTAAACTATTTTATGTTTGATTCAGGGGTGAAAGGGATTAATTCTTGCTTGATAATATCGTAAAGAAAATACTCCGAACCGGATGTATAATCGCCTATTTTCTGGTTACTATGAATATCGGGCAACCTGCTTCCTTTTTGAAGCTGAAAGCTGGTTTCTGACACCCATTTTACAAATGCATATTGTCCGCTACTCGTATAGAGTGTATCCAGATTGCTGGGTTGAATAACCGAGAATTTAGCAGGTAATCCATCTGCATCGATTTTCTCATGCTTAATTACAAACAAGGAAGAGTCAGGGTTATACAAATAAGCTTCCTTTTTAATTTTTTCGCTCGCTTGAACCTCCTTGGTAGTAGCTTTTTTTGCATTGCAGGAAAAAAGAAAAAGAGCAACAAATAAGAAGGGGTAAATGAAGTAAATGTATTTTTTCATGGTATGGAATTGTTAGACAAATTTAGTTCTTTAAATTTTTTAATGCACATATATTGAGAGAAATATGTACCTGTAACCGATAAACGAAATTAATAGAATTCGAACAAGAGGAAATGACAGCTATCAATAAAAAAAGCAGCTGTAAAAATTTACAGCTGCTTTTCTTTATTCTAATAAGTATAGATTTACAAAACTAAATTTTGCACTCTACATTACTTCTTCATCAGATCATCGGGACGTCTGGCATCTCTATTGTTTATCTTGCCGCGGCCAATTTCATTCATATTGATATCCTCAATGATGTAAATACCATTATCAACGATTAGCTTGCATAAGGTTGTATTTACAACTTCTCCTGCCCACTCAGCATCATCGATACCCGGATTAAGGGTTGTAAGTGTTTCTGTTTCATCAGAAACTACACTAAATGGTAAGAAGGAGCCCTGACGTTCAAAGGTAGATGTAATATACATTGGAACATCCTCAACATCATAAGTCGTATCTAATGGAGCTGGCTGAGAAAGGTTGTTAATCATAACCAATCCATTTGAAAAGAGTTCGCTAAAGATGTAATATTCTCCATCTGCCAAAATATCAAAGTCGATTTCCATTTCCTCCGGAGTATCACCGGTAGCGGCATAAATACTAGGATTGAAATTTGCCCAAGGATTAGCTGGGTCATAACCGGCAGCATCGGCAAGGAAAATATCGACGTCTACCCAATCGTAAGTATTCGCATATTCGCCACTAGGCTCCACTTCGTATGGAATGAGGTAATCAATCCAAACATCCATTTCCCAACCAAAGGTTGCAACCAATACATCAGAAACCCAGTTTTGCACTGTCACAGTAATCAGATCATTTGTTGATTCGGGATTAAGTCTGTAGCGGTTTCCAATATCCAAAACTCCCACTCGAAGTTCGTAAGTTTCATCCCCTTCGATTTCATAATCGCGGGTGAAAATTATCATCATTTGAGCAGAATCGGTATAGGCAGCTATGGTACCACCTTCAATGGTGAAATCATGATCATCAGTACCAGAGATGTCTTCTGCAGTAAAGGTGATGTCATGGTCCATCGGCTTATCGATTTTAACAACGTAGGTAATGGTATCACCTTCTGTTAGCGTTTCGCCACCAAAGTCATTGGTTAGCGTAGATTTGGGATATCCATCCGGACTGATTGGCGCCTCAGGCTCCTGCTCGAGGTTTTGACAGCCAACCAGACTGATAAAAAGCACTACTATGCTAAGTATTGCGGCTATATTTATTTTTTTCATTATTCGTTCAATTTAGAAATTTGTAAATCTAAAACTATTGAGGTGTATAAGTAGTGTTGTAAATACTACTCCAGCTAGGAGAATAGATTTCATATTCAATCTGAAGAACTCCATTATCCGGATTCACAGATCCGGTAATATTCTGCACCTGGTTTGAGTACAACTCAACAAGGTTTTGCTGTGGACCGGTAATTACATTACACACTTCATAGAAAGTATATCCGGGGGTACCACCAATATCATCCCAGTGCCCTACTTTATCTGTGCGGTAAACACCAATATCAAGCTTGGCAATATTTACAACAGAATAAGGACTTATTGGCCCACCGTCTCTTAGTACTTCAACATCGTAAGTACCTTGTAATTCAGAAGGACAACCGTAATTAAGTGTAATGATATTTGGTTTTCCTGAGCCAACAATATTCGCTGAGGCTGTTACATCGCTTGCAGTTAATACCAACACTGGTGATTCTGCAAGAGGAGCACGAATACCTTCTGTAAGCATTGTAAACTCAAAGATACCTAAGTAGTTTTGATTTTCCTTAAGTGTAATAGAGGTATTATCGAATCGATAATGTGTATTCTCAACAGCGGTTGAAGACGGGTCTGCAGCCATGGTAACAGTTACATCACCGGATACTTTCGATAAGTTTGGTCCGGTTAGTTTCACTTTTACGTATACCGGATATTCATTGCCATCGGCAATAAATGTAACCGATTGAGCTGCATCCTGGAAACCGGCTAGGTTAGGCCCATCACCGATTTTGTTAACTTCTTTATCAACTTCTACACAAGAGATTAGAAATGCAACTCCCAGTAGAACTGACAATATATTTTTTGTTCTTTTCATGTTCATTTAGTTTTTTAGTTAGCCCAAAATATCTTCGTATTAAACACATCGGGTTGAGCAGGTACATTGGCAGTGTTCGCAGTAATTTCACTGGCCGGATACGCTAGTCTAACAGGTCTGTCTGGTGTTGAAGCCAGATTAGAAACTGGAAGGCCTGCGGGATAACCGGTACGTGAATAATCAAACCACGACTGCTCAGCAGTAATACCATTGGTTGCTAACCATTTTTGTGTAATAATTGCCTCAATTTTATTGGGAGAGTTCGCAAAATTAACATTTGGTGTACTTTGACTAATGTAAGAAGCAGATGATCCTGCACCCAGGTAGTCAAAGGATGCCTGGATACCCAGGTTGAAATGTGTTTCGGCATCGCCAGGAACAGCAAATCCTTTAAAGGCTAATTCTGCCATATTAAAGTGATGTTCTGCAAGTGTAAAAATTACAGCTTCCATATCGGCAGCTTTCAGGTGACCAGGACCAATGTTCGAAACAAAATCAGCACCATATTCATCACCCACATTTAATCCTTGGTCTACGCCCAAGTGGCCGGTAGCAGGTTCTTCATACATAAAATTGATACGAGGATCGTTTAAACCATTCAGGTAGTCAATAATCCACTGAGTTGCGCAGGTTGCATCGTTTGAAAGAACAACAGTTCCGTCAACTTTCCATCCCAACTCGGCCCAGTACCAGTTTTGCTTACCTTCTTCATTTACAAACCCTGGCTGAACAGCCACATTATCACCAATAAATCCTGAACCTTCTGCATTGATTGTGGCAACCTCAGCAGCAATGGTAGCTGCAGGCCAAACATCGCTTGCACGGGTAAGAATCCTGATTTTTAATGTATTGGCAAACTGTATCCAACTGGTTGAATTACCACCAAACATTGCATCATCAGCTCCGGGCTCAACACTTGTTGAAAGAGCATCCGCTGCTTTAATCATGGTAATTGCATCTTCAAGCTGAACTAGTAAATCCTCATAAATTGTTGCTGCATCATCGTATGCAGGTGTTGGATTCGCACCTCTTAAAAGTGCCTCAGAATAAGGTATGTCACCGTAAAAATCAACCATTAGTTGAAAATGGAAAGCTTTCATAATGGCAGCAATACCTTTATAATGACCGTAATCTTCACCCAGATCAGTTAAGTCCTGGTATTGTTTCAAAGTGCTTGAATACGTATCATCAAACAGCTGATCGTAGAATACTGAAGTAACATTGTAACGGAATTCATCACCGTACCAAGAGAAACCGTATGTTTCACTCCAGTTGTACATCATCATATTTCCAAGATGATTTATTCCCCTGTCTTGTTGCATTACTTTAGCAGTATAAACCTGACCCACAGGCAATACTAAGTCGGGAGATACCACTGTCGGATTATTGGGATCGGTGTTAACATCGAGGAAGTCATCACACGACACCGACAGAAGCGCAACTAATATTGTTAATATAAATAATTTCTTTTTCATTTCTGTAAGTTTTAAAATTCAATGTTAACACTAAAACCATACGAACGAGTTGGAGGACCTGACAGATATCCACCGATACCAATTCCGTTTGGATCGTCAGTAGAACGAGTGTTTCTAAATTCAGGGTCAGAGAATTTAGTCTGGCCTGATGGAAGTATTGTAAACAGGTTACGTCCAACAAGTCCTACTCTTACTTTGCTGATGTACTTGGTTCCTTCTAACATTTTCGAAGGAAGTTCGTAATTAAGTGCTATTTCTCTTACCTTAAAGGCATCGGCTACTCGAATATAGTTTTCTTTAATCAGGTTATAATGATCTTGCCAGAAAGTCATAACACCATTGCTAATTGGAATATTGGTGTTATTTACCCAGGCGCCATCCTCAAGATATACAGAGTTAGGCCATACAAAATCTTTACGACCGGCAGAAACCGATTCCATTGAACGACCGGTGAATTCCATGAGGTCCATACCTTGTGCATAATAGATATATCCTTTACGCCAGTCCATGGTAGCTGATAATGATAAACCCTGCCATCTGAATTCGGTGTTAAATCCGAAAATTACCTCAGGAGTAGTTTTACCTTTTGCTTCCAGCTCGCCAATTACAGGATTACCTGTTGCTGGGTCGATAACAATTTTTCCATCAGGATTACGCACATACGAGATGGTTTTAATCTGTGGATACGATTTACCTTCGATTGCATAGGTACCATAACCAGCAGTGTATACATCAAGTGCAATTTCAGTAATGTTGTCTTTAACTTTCACTACCTTCTGATCGTAGTGTGTTACGTTAACACTTAAGTCCCAAACAAAATCACCCACCTGAACAACTTTACCACCAAGTGTAATCTCATAACCTTCACCTTCAAGTTCACCGATGTTGGTCAAGAAACTTCTCGCACCGGATGCATCAGCCGAAGTAGTTGGTACAATCAGATCGGTTGTTTTCGTGAAGAAAACAGCAGCATCCAACGTAAATCTACCTTGCAAAAAGGCTGTATTCAGACCAAATTCAGTTGAGTTAACACGTTCTTTCTTTAACGATGGGTCTACCGCTTGAGCTGATAAACGGAATCCGTTGATCGATCCATATGGGAAACCTAAATCGCGGAAAAAGTCAACTGGAGGTCCTGCCTGGAAGTAACGCTCGTTAATAGCATATGGATTTGGATCACGATATACTGTAGAGTTGTTAGCAGTTACCTTCAAGAATGAAAGAACCGGGTTACCCTGTAGTGCGGGAATGGCTTCGCTTAAGATAACCGACACACCACCACCGGGGTAGAAATAGCTTCTTTCTTCTTTAGGAAGTGTGGAAGTCCAGTCCTGACGACCAGTAAGGTTTAAATAAACCCAATTCTGGTAGCCTAAAGTTAAATCGGCAAAAACACCGGCAGTTCTTTTTTCCACTGCATCAGCAACCGCAATTTTTTCGCCGGTACCATTCGAGATATCGTAGAAATCAGGAATACTCAGGTTGTTTGCGCGGATATAGCTGTCGCGGTATTTGCGCGATTGGATGGCCGAACCTAAGATAGCTTTTAAAGATATATCTTCGGTAATGTTAAAATCACCTTGTAATAGGAAGTCAGCAGTATAGCGTGCATCCTGGTATTCGGTATCTTCAACAAACGATGATACAGTGGAGTGGTAAGGCTGCAGTACAGGATCATATTCTTGTCTTGCTCTCCAGTTTTTACCAAAACCAGCTACTCTGTTCACACCAAACCTGGTTGAAAACGAAATATTATCAACAATATCCCATTTCAGGTTGGCATTACCAATAATACGGTTTGAGCGATCTTTATTTCTGTTTGTACCAATGGCCCAGTATGGGTTTTGATAGAAGGCATTGAAATAATTATCGGCATACCCAAAGCTCTCAGGATTTTCCCAATCTTTATAAGATGTTAAAGGAATGTTAGCAGGTGTATTCAGAACAAACCAATAGAAAGTACGGTCCTGGTCACCAATCTGGTCACCTACAACCGATGTTTCATCGGACATGTAACTTGTGCTGATACCAAGTTCAACTTTTCCAAGCTTCTTAGAAGCATTTACACGGAAAGTGTAGCGATCATATAAATCACCGGGAATAATACCTTTTGAATGCTGGTTACCGAGTGACATATAGAAGTTACCAGTTGCGTTACCTCCAGTCATGTATAAGGTATTCTGAACAGTTGTACCTGTGTTGTAGAATTCTTTCAAGTTATCTTTTACAGGGGCATAAGGCACTGCCTGATAGCTGCCATCTGCAAAGGTTGGTCCAATCTGACGAAGCTGTCCGTCGAAACGAGGACCCCAGTTGGTATTCTCAATGTTGTTGTATTCACCATCCCAACCAGTACCATACTCAGACTGGAAATCAGGCATGAAGTTTACAACTTCTAATGTAGTTGCATTCGAGAAACCTAATTTAAAGCGCTCATCTTTGGCACCTTTTTTAGTAGTAACAATAAGTGCACCGTTAGAAGCATCGGCTCCATAAAGTGCTGCCGCAGTGGCACCTTTCAGTACGTTAATGCTTTCGATATCGTTGGCATTTAAATCGTCAAATGCACCCGATGAAGCAATAGCACCGTCGATTCCAATAAGGGCCTCATTGTTTGCAGTCGGAGATCTCAAACCACGAAGTAAAATCTGGCTTGAAGGATTTACACCGTTGTCCTGCACGTTAATCTGAAGACCGGCTACTTTACCAGCAAGAGCGCTGGCTGCACGTGTTGCCTGACCAGCCAAAAGCTTATCAGAATCAACTTCTTCAGTCACATAGGCCACAGCCTTTTTCTCACGAGAGATACCAAACGCCGTAACAACCACCTCTTCGAGGCCTGTTACATCCATTTCCATTGCCATGTCGATTGTGGTTTGTCCGCCTACAGCCACTTCTTTCACTTTCATACCAACAAAGCTGAAAACAAGAGTAGCATCAGAAGGAGCACTAATAGAATACTCACCATCAACATTGGTGGTGGTACCTATAGTTGTACCTTTTACTACAACCGAAACACCAGGTAAGATACTGCCGTCATCGGCACTTGTTACCTTACCAGTAATTTGTATGTCTTGCGCGAGGACCGAAAGTCCAAACATAGCAAAACATACAAGCAAGCTTGTAATTCTTTTCATAGATTTTTGTTTTAGGTTTACAATAGGTTAACAAATTTTTCTCAATTCTAGTAATAATCTACCAGATAGAAGCTATTGTTAGCTCAAATCTAAAAATTTTTTTCTGAAAAAAAAATTAGGTTTGTCTGCATTCATCCGTATTTTAACATCTTACTGGTGAATTAAATTTACTGCAATTTGTATTTATTTACAAACAGCTTAATATTTTTTTCTGCAAATCAGTTATTTCCTGCATAAAAACGCTGTCGATGAAGTGTATATTTATACATTTTCTTATCCTTTCCTCTTTCGAAAAAGCTATTACCAATTTATCAACAAGCACCTAAATTTATACTTTAACATACTTTTTTAACATGGCTGACTATAAAGAGTTTAGGTAATTTAGTGATAAATATCATATTTAGACTATACAAAAAGCAGATTATTCTTGTAAATCGAAAGAAAACAAACGAAAAATATATATTTTTTAAGGGTTTTTGCGACAAAATTGATATAAATCAATAGCTCGATCTGATTCAATATAGTTAAATTCGAAGCCAAAACATCCGCGATTATGCTTAAGAAAATACCTGATACATTCGTAATAATTTTCTCCCTTATTGCAATAGCTGCAGTTCTAACCTGGTTTATCCCTGGTGGCAGGTACGTCGAACAGCAAGCAGGACCACCAACATTTGAGCATGTAGAAAGTGCTCCGCAAAGCTGGCATATCTTCACTGCCTTTCAAAAAGGGTTCGAAAAACAAGCCAGCATAATCATTTTTGTGCTGATTGTGGGTGGTGCTTTCTGGATATTTAATACCACCCGGGCCATCGATGTTGGCATTTATGCGTTGCTTAGAAAGATGAAACGGCTGGAAGGAAATAAAATCTTCAGCACTAAACTTATCTCCCAGCTAATAGTAGTTATTATCATGCTTGTATTTAGCGTATTTGGTGCTGTATTTGGAATGAGTGAGGAAACCATAGCTTTTGTGGGCATTGTTATTCCCCTGGCCATTAGCCTTGGATATGATTCCATAACAGGTGTATCGATGGTTTTTGTGGCTGCCGGGCTTGGATTTGCCGGAGCAATTTTAAATCCATTCACCATTGGTATAGCACAGGGAATTGCCGAATTACCACTCTTCTCGGGATTGGAATACCGCTTGATTTGCTGGGTCGTAATAAACATTGTGGGTATTACCTATATATTATGGTACTCCAATAAGGTATACAAACATCCCGAGAAATCTCCTGTACACGATAATGATGAATACTGGAGAGAGCGCTCGGGCGATATTGAAGATGCCAGTTATTATACTCCCAGGAGGGCATGGGGAATGTATGGTATCTCTCTTATTGTTATGGTTGTTTTTGCAGTACTGTATCCTTTAACCGATATAAAAATCGGAAATAGTGTGCATACTATGCCCGCATTAATCATTCTTGCAGCTTCGTTTGGAATTCTTGGGGCGCTCAGTCTGCTTAAATCGGTTCACTATTTTGTTATAAATATTCTGCTATTTATTATCCTTTATCTCACCGTAGGGGTCATGGGCTTTGATTGGTATATAAACGAAATTTCGGCTCTCTTCCTGGCGGGGGGCATCATGACTGGTATTACCATTCGAAAAACAGGTTCGGAAATAGTGAAACTGTTTATGGAGGGTGCCCGGGATATTATGGGTGCTGCGTTAATCATTGGTTTAGCAGGCGGGATTATTGTGATTCTGGAAGAAGGTGGCATTATTCACTCGATTTTACATGGTGCAGCAGGATTAATGACTGACCTTGGACAAGTTGCATCGGTACAAACCATGTATGTTATTCAGACTTTTATTAACATTATTATTCCATCAGGTTCTGCTAAAGCCGCAATTACAATGCCTATTATGGCCCCTTTCTCGGATTTAATTGGTGTATCGAGGCAGGCTACTGTCATGGCATTTCAGTTTGGCGATGGCTTTACCAATATGATCACACCAACGTCACCTGTATTGATGGGTGTGTTAGGAGTTGCGAAAATCCCTTATGTGAAATGGTTGAAATGGGTAACTCCTTTAATAGTGATACTGATTTTGGTCGGAGCATTACTGCTTATTCCCACAGTGATGATGGAATTGAATGGGTTTTAAAAAGTAGTAAAGAGAAAAAGTGCTAAAGCGCTCAAAGCAAAAAAGCAGAAAGAAGGTCCTTCTTCCTTTTTAATCTCTTTTACTGGTGCTCTTTTTATTTTAGCAATGCTGCCAGGGTAATTCCCAGGTAATTTCCAATGGCGTATCCCATAATGCCCACAGTTAAACCTGATACAATTACTTCTTTGTTCTTTAGCGGACCAGCTACCATGGGAACAAAAGGTGGTGAACATATCAGTGCCGTAGAGGTAACCATAAAAGTGTCGGCATCCACTCTAAATATCTTGCTAAATAAAGCATGCAAAACAAGTGTGCCAAATACTACAATTGAGATGTATAGGAATAAAGAGCCAGAAATACTAATGAGCTTCTGAATATCGGCCATCGTTGCCACTACCAGACTAAATACAATAATAAAATACATACCCAATTCAAAACTCTTTTCCAACTTGTTTATTTTTGGAACAAACGATGCAGCTATGCTAAGTGTTGTGATGGTTAAAATAACGACTAACATAAGTTGCGAGGGTGGAAACAAGAAACTCAGCCCTCCTGAAAGACCTACAATAGCAATACTCAATCCTAAGGCTATTCCAAGCTGCCTAAGATTCTTTTTTGAAAAAAAGTTCTGGTAGGCATTTTCATTAAACGTGATATTTTCATAAAGGTCTGTATGCGTCAATTTTGGATACGGTTTTAAGAAACCTCTGAAAATATGTTTTCCAATAGTAATAATAAAAAGAAGGTAAATGACACCCACGGCAGTATCGTAGGTATGCACCATGATGTATGTATTGGCATCAACATCCAGCATCTCTTTCAATGAGGCAAGGTTTGGTGTTCCGCCTGTATACAAGCCTACCATCATTCCAGCCAGTTTCTCGGCACTATTAAAATCCTCTTTGAATAAATAATATCCTACACTTATAATTCCAACGGCTGCAACAATAGCCAATAGCATTGAAAGCATTGTTATGCCAGACATCCTGAACCATACCTTTATTTTTAGCGAGAACAATAGTAAAGGCAAAGCCACTGGAATGACTATGCTTACCAGAGTATCCTGTAGCATGAATATTTTATAGGCCGTAACATCTTCCAAAGTAATCATCCCATTAACCAGCCAGCTGTTCAGTTGATCGGAAGAGATTGTAGTGCCTATTTGCATAGCTGTTTCAAGAAACTCACCTGGCTTATGCAGTAACCCAATGTGGCCAATAACCAGGCCTACTGCATAAGCTATTATGATTGCCCCAATTTTATTCAAAACAGAAACCCTTTCTGTTAAGAACAGAATTAAGACCGGTACCAACAGAAAGAAAAAGGTAAGAACTATTATCATCTGAATTACTCTGTAAAAAAGTTAAAAAATATTCTGAAGACCAGCTAATGCATAAAAAAGCCGCAATTTATAAAAAAAGCGGCTTTATAATATTATTGAAATAATCTAAATATTAGTCTCCTAATTCTGGGCAATCTCTAAAACTTTTGTCGTACTGACTCATGGCTCTGAAACTCATACCCATACTTGAGAAACCACCATCATGGAAGAGATTCTGCATGGTAACTTTTTTGGTTAAATCAGAAAACATGGTTACACAATAGTCGGCACAATCATCGGCAGTAGCATTGCCAAGTGGCGACATACGCTCCGAGAAATCCAATAAGCGATCGATCCCCTTCACACCACTACCTGCAGTTGTTAGCGTAGGTGACTGTGAGATGGTATTCACACGAATCTTTTTGTCACGCCCATAGATATATCCAAAGCTTCGCGCAATGGATTCTAATAATGATTTTGCATCGGCCATATCATTGTATCCATATAAAGTACGTTGTGCAGCTACATAAGACAGAGCAACAACAGATCCCCACTCAGTTATAGCATCGAGTTTTCGACACACATACAATACCTTATGGAACGAAAGTGCTGAAACATCCAGCGTTTTCTGGTAGTAGCCATAATTAAGTTTATCATAAGAAAGTCCCTTGCGAACATTCGGAGACATCCCTATTGAGTGAAGTATAAAATCGATTTTTCCGCCTAAAAGCTCCATCGATTGTTTTACCAAATCTTCAAGTGCATTAACATCGGTAGCATCGGCAGGAATTACCTTGGAACCGGTTTTTTCGGCAAGACTGTCTAGTTCTCCCATTCGAAGGGCCACCGGGGTGTTGGTTAAAACAAAAATTGCACCCTCTTCGTGCGCCCTTTCTGCCACTTTCCAGGCAATGGACATGTCGTTTAGAGCTCCAAAAATAATTCCTCTTTTTCCTTTTAAAAGATTATAAGCCATATTAAATGATTTAGATTTTAGATTTTTTAGATTTTAGATTTTAGATTTCGGACCTTAGGCTATTGGAAAGAAAGAATATTAACGCCAGTACTACAACCTTTCTTATAGCAAGGATATGCCCGTTGTTAGTCTTTTATCTGAAATCTAATGTCTGGAAATCTGTTTTTAATCGCGTGCAAAAATAATAAACAATTGAATTTAATAAAGGTTGAATTTAAATTCTCTTGAATATTTTATGAAATCAAGGTTGTAACATAGTCAGCACATTACTGCAGCCTTGTCTGCGAATTAAATAATACTCCTGGAAGCATTTATTTATTGAGCAGAACTTTTGCATTTTCAAGCGCAGCATCAGTCAGCTCCTCCCCACTCAGCATTTTTGCAATTTCATGCAATCGTTCCATCCTATCGAGCTTTTTCACAAAGGTACGGGTATGTTCCTTATCATGATTCTTATAAACCTTATAATGTGCTTCACCTTTACTTGCCACCTGAGGAAGATGTGTGATATTAATCACCTGCATACCTGATGCCATCGCATGAATGAGCGCTCCAACTTTATCGGCAATTTCACCAGAAACTCCCGTATCAATTTCATCCAGAATAATGGTTGGCATGCCTCCGGCATCGGATAAAAGTGCTTTAACTGCCAGCATCAACCTGGAAAGCTCTCCACCAGAGGCAATTTTGGAGATTTCCTTAACCGGATGATTTTTATTTGCAGTGAAAAGGAAAGATACTTCATCTATTCCGCTATTGCTCATATCTTTATCTGTGCAATCTATCTGCAACCTTCCATGTTCAATACCAAGATTTCGCAGGGTATTTTCAACCTTGGTTTGCAAGGAAGCAAAAGATTCTTTTCTTTTTCCTGATACCTGATGCGCCAAATCCAACGCCCGCGCTTCCTGCTGCTCAAGCTGTTTTCTTAATGTTTCAAGCTCAAATTCACCATCGATACCAATGGAAAGCTTTTGTTGAAAACTTTCAAGCTTTTCTAGAAGCTCCTCTTCAGAATCAGCACGGTGTTTTTGCAGCAGGCTGTAGAGCAGATTTAGCCGTTGATGTAATAGCTCCTGGTGTCCCGGATCGAATTCAAGCTTTTCGAAATCTGCCTGAATATCGGCATCCAGCTCTTTCAATTCAATTTTTACAGACTCCAGGCGATTCAGAAGTTCATTTGCAGGAGAAAACACCCTGGAAATGCGATTAATGGCTGTTGAAATATTTTGAATACTGTCCAGTAATCCTTGCTCATCCGCTGATAGAACCTGCGAAACTTCGTGCAATGCAGCCTTTATTTCGCCCGCATTTTCAACCTGACTAAGTTCCTGTTCTATTTGGCTTATTTCACCAGCGCGAATATTTGCATCGGCAAGCTCAGTCACCTGGTGATTCAAATAGTCTATATCGGCTTTTATGGAAGTATAGCTCTCCAGTTTTTTCAGGTATGCACTTTTTGATGCCTTGAATTCGGCATAGGCTCTCAGATACTCATTTAGCAAGGGCTCATTCCCGCAAAATTTATCGATAATATTTAGAAGAAATGCCTGCTGATTAAGCAACAAATTCTGATGTTGTGAATGAATGTCAACCAGTTGCAAAGCAAGCTCCTGAAGTATTGTCAGGTTAACCGGAGTATCGTTCACAAAAGCTCTTGATTTACCACTGGGAAGTATTTCTCTTCTGAAAACACTGTGCCGATCAAAATCAAGGTCGTTATCGCGGTATACGCTTTCCAGGTTATAGCCGGCCACATTAAATTCTGCTTCGACGATGCACTTGCTATCAGCGTTACTTAACACACTGGTATCGGCTCTTTTACCCAGAATTAAACCAAGTGCACCAAGTAAAATTGATTTACCCGCGCCTGTTTCACCGGTAATGATATTTAATCCATGGTGGAAATCAACCGACAACTCTTCGATAAGAGCATAGTTTTTTACTTTAAGTGAAAGCAGCATATTTCAATAAAGCTAATTGCTGACAAAGCTACTATTAATATATCTGAATGATAAAAGTACTGTAAGATTTATTTGAACATGTTATAAACCGCTATTGGTCCAGCTTACTGTATTTCCGGCTTCCGGCGGGATCTATATTGAGTAAAATACGTTTCATCCGCTGTTTTTCGCTGGTTTGAGCCTGGGAGTATATGTCCACAAACTCGTTCGATTTTGTTTCAAGTACAATGGTGAGCAGATAAGTGAAAGGATCGGGTTTATTCGTAGCAAATTTCTCCAACATCATAATGGCATCGGTAACCCCTGCCCTACCTTGTTCGACCGATTTTTCCATTAAATCAAGACCATTACGGTGATAATTATAGTAGAAATTTCGTATTGGCTCGTACTCGGTATCGGTTAGGTTTTCGATAAGCCAATACCGGTTTTTACGTTTCTGGCTGTCGCTGCCAATCCAGCCAATATATCCAGACCCTTGTGCTGCATTGAGAATGCGTTCTGCATTTTGAAAGGCTTCATCGCCCCCGAGTGGCGAAAAGGTGTCGCCATCTAGTCCAATAATAATATAGGCGTAAAAAGAAAGCAGGGAGGAAAGGTTAGAAATAAAGTTATTCTCAGAATATTCTATTGGATCAAATTCCTGGTAAACAAACTGCACATCATCATCGACATAATTAAGAATCACCGAATTAAATGAAGA
This sequence comes from Bacteroidales bacterium, assembly GCA_003508755.1. Lineage (GTDB taxonomy): Bacteria > Bacteroidota > Bacteroidia > Bacteroidales > UBA10428 > UBA10428. The sequence continues at coordinate 15,987 of DNTK01000171.1, forward strand.
ACCATAAACAGGTCTCCTTGCTTGTATTTGAAGTCTTGCTTTAAATTCGTTTGCACTTATCTGCTCAGAGATATCAACCAAAATATTGCACTCGATACGCTCGTGACCTTCGTAAACATAATTTGTCCAGGTGGTATTGTTCATAAAATCATTCAATGCCTCCTGCATGGTAGTAAAGATTTGTTTGTTGGTTCCCTGAATTCTGCTGGAGCTCACTGAAACGTTACAATCAAGCTCCTGTGCATGGATACCAATTGATATGAGGGCGGTAAAAAATAAAGTCAGGCACTTCATCGACTACAAACTTTTTTCAATTTCGTCTAAAATATCAACAGCAACTTCTTGTTTTAATTTTAACTCAAACTCGCTGATATTATTGTTGCTGTCAATAATAGTAATTTTATTTGTATCGAACTTAAATCCCGCATTTTTATCTTGTAAAGAATTTAAAACAATGAAATCGAGATTTTTTTTCTTTAACTTTCTTTTGGCATTTTCAAGTTCATCGTCGGTCTCAAGGGCAAATCCAACCAGCTTTTGATTTGCTTGTTTGAGCCTGCCCAGTTCTGCAGCAATATCGGTAGTTGGCACGAGCGATATGGATGTTTGTTGCTTGTCTTTTATTTTTTTTTCGCTGACGTTTGCAGGGGTAAAATCTGCTACAGCAGCACTCATAATAGCCATATCGCAGGATGGAAATAGTTGCTTTGAGGCTGCATACATTTCGGCCGCTGTGGTTACTTTC
>DNTK01000237.1 GCA_003508755.1 Bacteroidales bacterium
CAAGCATTTAATATTGACAGGATAGATGAAATTCCTGAACTCTTTTTTGTTGTTTGGTTTAAAAAACTTATTCTTGTTTTTTCGTCAAATACCTGGGCCTCTGTGGCATTGACTTTTCTTTTACTTGGCCTAACTTTCTTGTTTGTTTATTTCATTGCCGCTTCCAGAAACAAAAAAATTACCTCTTTTACTTTTGGAGTTGTATTTTTACTGAGCGCCTTACTGAGTTATACCTTTTCGGTTAAAACACGCAATTATGTTGTGGATTCAAAACAAGCCATTGTGATTACCCCAACGGTTACAATAAAAGGCTCACCTGATCCCGAAAGTGCAAATCTTTTTATTATACATGAAGGAACGAAAGTATTTCTTATCAGAGAAATTGGCGAATGGAATGAGATAAGAATTGCAGATGGCAAACAGGGGTGGCTGCCAAAATCGGTCATTGAAGAAATATAATTACACTAGTTCTAATTAAAACCTTCGTATTTATGTAATTCTGCTTTAGGATTTAATACCATTACAGGTATTTTATGTTTATTGGAGATATATTTCTGCTCGCTAATTCCAATTAAAGAGCTAAACCAGCTCACATTTTTACTAAGCATAATAATTATGAGCTGTGCATCAGTTTCATTTGCGTAATTTATTGCTTCGTCGGCACTTGATAGTTTGTTTTCGCCGGTAATTATCTCATAGGATAAGCTTTTGCCTTCTAAAAAACGTTTGGCAAACTCGAGATTATTTCGCACCCGATAGTCGTTAACTTTTGGTTTAAATAAATGTATTTTCGAGGTGTAATATTTCGATAATATACTAATCCATATAAGTTTTTCTTTGTTTTCTTTTCTAAAGTCGATTGGGAAAACAATATTCCGAATAGCAAGTCGTTTTGGAGCTTCCTGCACCACCAGGAAAGGAATTTTTGACCCCATCATAACCCTGATAGATCGGCTTCGTAAGATCTTTTCCGTACCTCTGGGTGGTTGAGTTTTCATGATTACAATAAAAGCCTCGATAGAAGTAGCTACCGCCTTTATTACCTTGCTTACGTCTCCATGCCTGATTTTGCATTCAATACTAACTCCGTATTTATTTATAATGGTTTCTGCGGTTTTTTCCAAACGTTGCAGCTCCTCAGCTTCTTTGCTGATGGTGTCAATTATATGCAGCATAACAATGTCCGATTCAATAATCTTCGCTAATTGAACAGCGTACTTTACAGCATAATCGGAACGTTCTGTGTAATCGTATGGAACTAATATAGGGCGGTTTGAAGTGACCATTATTAATTGAATTAGGTGGTTTAATAATATACTTCTAAACTAAATATTTTATTGTTTCAAGAGGAATATTATTACAATATACGTTTTTTATTGCCAACAGTTTTATTTTTATGAAAGAAATTAATCCTCATGGTTTAATATCAAAATTATTGTAACATACTGTTTCCCCATCAACAATATTAACACTCTGCACATAGGCATGAGACGGGCCGGAGTAGCACCACCTGATAAATACCTTTAGCTGACTTTCATTCCCTTCGGCCTCGATATATACTTTACCATTGGGCAGATTCTTTACAAATCCATTTATTCCTGTGGTTCTGGCCATTTTTAAACAAGCGTACCGAAACCCGACTCCCTGTACCATGCCGCTAACTGTTATATTTTTATGTTGTGTAGTCATCGGGTTGTTACTCTTTTAAGAAAGTGTTTTGGCGTGTTAATTTGCGAAGTAATGGTTTACTTTCAATAGCAATTCTTCCACTTCTATGGGCTTAATTATTGTACTGTTGCAACCAGCATCAAGGCATTTATTCATGTCCTCTTGGTTTACCATGGCAGTTTGAGCGATTATGGGTATTGTTTGGTTTAGTTTTCGAATTGCCCTGGTGGCTTCAATACCATTCATAACGGGCATTTTAAGATCCATCAGAACGAGGTCAATTTTATTTATATTTTTTATAAGTTCTACTGCTTGTAATCCGTTCTTGGCAAATAATGTCCTAGCTCCTGTATCCTGAAAAACCGCATCTAAAAACATGGCGTTTACGTCTTCATCGTCAACAATTAGAATAACCTTGTTTGACCAGTTATAAAATTGTTCTTCGCTAACTTCATATTCCGTTTCTTCGACAGGCTCGGAGGTAACTTTTTCATACGGTATAGTAAAGAAGAAGGAGGTACCTTTTCCTATCTCCGATTCAACCCATATTTTACCCCCCATGGCTTTTATGATTTCTCTTGATATGGTCAGGCCCAATCCAGCATCCTCAAGCTTTGTTTTTTCTGCATCATCAGTCATCATAAACCGATTAAAAATCACCTTTTGTTCTTCCTTTGTCAGTCCCTCACTGGTATCATGAATAAAAAAATCTACTTTTTTATTTTCCTCATCGATGGTATATCCAAATTGAATTTTTCCCTGCAGGGTGTTTCGCTGTGAAAAATTAATGATATTCAGCAATACCTGTTGAAGCCGACCGGAATCGGAAAGAATTTCCTTAACTGGTGTTTCGGGTAGGATCAATTCAAGTTCAACCATTTCGCGGCGTTTTGCTGCACGTTGTTGATTAAACCCTAAGGCTAGTTCATTTAGCAGTAAGCTAAGATTACACGGTGTGCTTGAGAGATTTATTTTCCCTGCTTCCAGCTTACTTATCTCTGAAATATTATCAATTAGATTGAGAATTCGCTTGCTTTGCCTTTTAATAATATCGATGTATTCTTTTCGTTTGGATTTATCAGTTTCGCCAGAAGCCAGAAGTTCAGAAAATCCTGTTATTGAGTTTAAGGG
>DNTK01000201.1 GCA_003508755.1 Bacteroidales bacterium
TTTTGGAATAGAATGCATAAAAAGTATTTTCTTGTATTTTTGCAGCCCTATGATTCGGATTCTTGATTTCGACCAAATCATTTTCTATATTGCAAGTTTAACATTTTGACTTAAGGTTCAATACATGAAAGAAAAATTAGTACTGGAGTACACAATCAATTCATCACCAAAAGTGCTTTATTCTAGATTAAGCACCCCTGGAGGATTGGCAGAGTGGTTTGCGGATGATGTTTTGTTGAAAGGCGGAACCTATATATTTGTATGGGACGGAGCTGAACAGAAAGCAGAAGTAATACAAAAGAAGGAAAACAAGTACATCCGCTTTAAATGGATTGATGAACCTGAAGCCTATTTCGAGTTTCGTATTAATATCGACGAAATAACAAAAGATGTAGCGTTGGTAGTTACTGACATGGTTGATGCGGATGAAATCGAAGACACTACCGAACTATGGAATACGCAGGTTGCAGAATTAAAACACATCATTGGATTATAAAAAATCTTAAAACAATAAATACAGGCCTGATTTTTGCTATCCTTGTAAAAAATAACGAAGTGTGAAACGTCTATATCTTTTAATTCTTCGCTCATTTTTCGGGCCCTTTCTTTTGATTTTTTTTATCGTTCTCTTCGTACTGCTTATTCAGTTTCTGTGGCGGTATATCGATGAGTTGGTAGGCAAGGGACTTGACACGCAAACCATTATCGAATTAATGGTATATATCTCAGCAAGCCTTGTTCCCATGGCATTACCTCTTTCAATTCTCATGTCATCACTCATGACATTTGGTAATCTGGGTGAACGATATGAGCTTACAGCTATTAAGGCTTCTGGTATATCCTTGCAGCGTATTCTGAGGCCATTGGTAATTGTGGTGCTGTTAATGAGCATTGGCGCCTTCTTTTTTGCCAACGATGTGCTGCCCTACGCTAATTTGCAGATGCGATCCTTAATGTATGATATCCGGCAGCAAAGACCAGAACTCCAGATAAAACCAGGTGAGTTTAATAATTTAATTGATGGTTACAGCATTCGTGTAGATGAAAAAGATCCGAAAACAAACGTTTTATATGGAGTGACCATTTATGATCATTCCGAAGCCAAAGGAAATCGTACCGTTATACTGGCCGATTCGGGCACCATGGTAGTAACAGAAAACGATCAGTACTTTATTATTACCCTCTTCAGCGGCTATAGCTACAACGAACTCTTCGATACAAAGAAACCACGAAAACGAAGAAGCTACCCACATAGGTACGACACCTTCGATGAGCAACAAATAATTATTGAACTTGAAGGTTTTGGATTGCAACGTACCGATCAAAACCTTTTTAAAAGCCACTATTCAATGCTGGACTTGAACCAGCTGACAATAGCAAAAGACTCAATCGGAAAGGAAATATCCAACAGACAAGATAATCTTCAACAAACTTTAATGGCTTCAAGTTTTTTTAAAAAACGATTGCCCAATAAGCCAGCTCCAGGAAACAGGATAACTCAGAATCAAACTCCCCAAAGATTAACCCCCCCTTCAATCAACACAAGAAAAGGATTGATGAAAACTAGTGTGAATGCCACAATTAGTGATTCTGCTAAAACAACCCCTGCAGTAAAACCTGAGCTTTTACAAGAAGGAACACCTGCAGCTGACCCCAACGGTAATTCTGACAAGCCTTCGACATTAACGGTAAAGCTAATCGATACAGACAGTTTATTTAATTCGTTTACCCTGGCAGAGAAAAGCCAGGTAACCGGGACAGCTTTAAGTTATGCCAGAACAGCAAAAAACATGGTTATTAACTCGCAGCAATCGTTGGAGATGAGAATTGAAAACCTGCGCAGACATGAAGTTGAATGGCATCGTAAATTTACCATCTCGATTGCATGTTTGTTATTTTTATTCCTGGGTGCTCCCCTGGGTGCGATTATTCGGAAAGGCGGCCTTGGTTTGCCCTTAATAATCTCTGTTGTTTTTTTCATCCTTTACTACATTTTATCACTCATCGGCGAAAAACTTGTGAGACAAAGCATATTGCCCGATTACCAGGGTATGTGGATGACTTCCGGGCTTTTTGCAATTATGGGAGCCTTTATAACCTATAAAGCTACTACCGATTCATCCATCTTTAATATGGATACATATAGTAACTTTATCAAGAAGATTTTTGGTCAGCGCTACAACGTTGTCGATAAAATTCATATTCAGACAGCTCCCACAATGGAACTGGGTTCAGAAGCAAAACCCGACAACCTTTATTCAGCATTGGTTGATTTAAATGATGCTGTGGATAAAACATACACCTCTACAATTAACAGCCTGCGCCTGCCTGATTTTCTGCTTTCGTTATTTTCGACAAACAGTGACTCTGATTTAATTATTTTTGAGCGATACTACTACAATACCTTTAAAGCTATTGTGAATCATCCCAAATTTCATAATAAAAATGTGCGTGCCAAAGCTTATGAGTTTCCGGCATTAAACAACAAAGAATTTGAGGATGTAAAGATTTTGCAATATATTCTCATAATTTTGGCATGTATTCCGCCATTAACGCTTATAATTGCACTCAGAAGATACATTAAAATAATAGTATTAAGAGCCAAACTTAAACAGATTAAGCAATTAATTCCAGAAATGGGAACACTGGTTAAGATTTCAGATGTTCCAGAACAAAAAAATGAGAATACTTCAGGTTTGCAATAAAGTTCCTTTCCCACCCAAAGATGGTGGCTCAATAGCGATGTACAATCTGGCTCTGGGGCTGGCTCAAACAGGTCATGAAGTTGATATCATCGCCATTGAAACGCCCAAGCATCCCAACCACACAAGCAGTGAAGATATCGCCCCAAACATTAAAATTCCGAGTATTTTTATTGACACTACTGTGAGTGTGCCAAAAGCTTTGAAGAACCTGGTACTATCGCGTACACCTTATAACGCAGAAAGGTTTATTAGCCCAGATTTTCGCCTTGCCCTTGTTACAGCGTTAAAATCAAAACAATATGATATTGTACAGTTAGAAGGATTGTATTTAGCCCCATACATGAAGGATATCAGGGAAAACTCTACGGCTAAGATTGCTCTTCGCTCTCATAATATCGAAAACGAAATTTGGTTCAGACTCTATGAGAATGAAAAATCATTTATCAAGAAACTGTACTTTAAAATTCTTGCAAAGCGAATTTTACGCTTCGAAAAAAAAGTAATTAACACCTACGACCTGCTTATTCCAATTACCTATCGCGATGCAGTGGAATATCAAAAATATGGCAATAAAAAACCCGGAAAAGTTATTCAAACAGGTATACCTGTGAATCAAATTGCCGATGGGCTTAAAATAAGAAAGAAAAGAAAGCTCTATTTTCTGGGTTCCCTAGATTGGTTACCGAATCAGGAGGGAATATTATGGTTTGTTCGAAATGTATGGCCAATGTTAAGCCACAGCAGTACTGAAATTGAATTTCATGTTGCAGGACGCAACTGCCCCGAATGGCTTCCCAGGCTAATTGATAAACCCGGGATTAAATTTCATGGCGAGGTTGAGAACGCCAATGAATTTGCTGCCCAAAACGATATCATGATAGTACCATTGCTTTCCGGTGGTGGAATGCGCGTGAAAATTGTAGAAGCCATGTCTCAGGGAAAAATTATTGTTACCACACCCATTGGCGCAGAAGGCCTCGATATTATCCCAAATTACCACGCCATTGTAGCTGAAAACCCGGAAGATTTTGCCACCGGTGTACAAATTGTTTTGGAGAATACTGATTTTTTCATCAAACTTGGTGAGAATTCTATTCGATTCATTAAAAACAATTACACAAACAAAGTCCTGGCTGCAGAACTTTCAAAATTCTACGAGGCAAACTTATAATGCTTACCCATCTATTCTGGATACTATTTGGTCTGATTGCATATACCTATCTGGGATATACATTAATCATACTTCTTATTTCATTATTTGTAAGGAAATACGACAATCCGTCTATAGCAGATAGTGACTTACCGTCAATAAGCTTCATTATTGCAGCCTACAATGAAATGGCCATCCTTCCAAAAAAAATTGAAAATTGTTTGCAAATCAATTATCCCAGAAGTAAAATACAGTTTATCATAATTACCGATGGCTCGACAGATGGTTCCGAGAAACTTGCTGAGAGGTACGATCAAATTAGGTTTTTACATCAAGCAGCAAGGGAGGGGAAAATGGCTGCTGTTAACCGGGCGATGAGGCAAGTTTCAACCAGCTACACGATTTTTTCGGATGCAAACACGATGCTGGACAAGAATTCAGTTAAGTGGATGATCGTGAGTCTTTTAAATCCAAAAACAGGATGTGTTGCAGGCGAAAAACGGATCTTAAACCAAACAAAAGATTCTGCTTCGGGAGCAGGTGAAGGCATTTATTGGAATTATGAATCGCTTATTAAAAAACTGGAATCGAAAGTTGGCTCCACAATAGGTGCTGCGGGTGAGTTGTTTGGTATACGTACCGAACTATATGAAGCACCGGCAAAAGACACCATCATCGACGATTTTGTTATTTCACTGAAAGTAGCCCTTAAAGGTTTTTATATAAAATACCAACATAAAGCCATCGCTACCGAACATGCATCGTTAAGCATTAATGAAGAAAAGAAAAGAAAGATCCGAATTGCTGCCGGAGGGTTTC
>DNTK01000257.1 GCA_003508755.1 Bacteroidales bacterium
CATAATAGCACTACCTGATCTTGTACTAATATGCTCATAGAGTCGTTTGCAGAATAAAATACCGGATCTTCAACCACTTGCTTTTTCTTTTTTGTGTCGAAATTATCTGATGATTTTTTAAACAAGGTATCGGCTGTTGCCGAATCAGATGGTACGGTTGTTGTGTCTGCAATAAACTTATTATTGGCTAATGAATCTGCTACCAGCGTTGAAGCTACCTGAGCAGACAGGTTGCCAACACCAACTACGCATAGTGTTAATATTGTAAATATGAGCGAAGAGCGTAAAACCAATTTTAGTGCTATTTTTGCAATAACAAAAGTAATTAAGAGCGGCAGCAAAGCTAATAAAATAAACGTTTTCTGATGCACAAAAATTTCAAGGGATATAAGAGATTTAACATAGTTTATGTTTCTGCTATTATTTTAAGCGTTCAACTCACAAATAGCAAAGCAGTTGCACAAATCAACGATACCGATCACAAAATCCGTACCATTGTTATCGATGCCGGACATGGAGGTAAAGACCCAGGTGCTCTTGGGAAAAAGTCAAAAGAGAAAGATATTGTGCTTGCAGTTAGTTTAAAAGCAGGAAAATATATCGAAGAAAGAATTCCTGATGTAAAGGTAATTTACACCCGAAAATCGGATGTTTTTCCTGCACTCCATGAGCGCAGCCGAATTGCTAATGAAGCAAATGCCGATTTATTTATTTCTATTCATGCTAATTCCAATCCAAATACCAGGGCATATGGTTCCGAAACTTATGTATTGGGGCTCCATAAGACTGAGGAAAACCTGGAAGTCGCCAAAAAAGAAAACTCTGTAATTGTTTTTGAAGAAAACTATGAAACGCAATACGAAGGTTTTGATCCAAACGATATAGAATCATACATCATGTTTTCTCTAATGCAGGATACCTATCTCGAACAAAGCCTGAATGCAGCTTCGTTTGTGCAAAATCAATTCCGTGAAAGAGCCAAACGAAAAGACCGGGGAGTAAAACAGGCTGGTTTTCTGGTACTATGGCAAACCAGTATGCCGAGTATTTTAATTGAACTGGGGTTTGTCAGCAATCCTAAAGAAGAAGAATACCTCATGAGTGCAGAAGGGCAGGACTATCTTGCATCGGCTATTTACAGGGCTTTCAGGGATTACAAAGAATATATTGAAGGGAGTGCATCAACCAATCGGTTAGCTGCTTCAAATGAAAATGACAATGTGGTTATTCCTTATGCACGAGATTCACAGCCCACGCAAAAAGCAGATAATAACCTTAAAGACAAAGCAGAGGAAAAAAGCGCTTCCACCCAACAAATTGAACCAACTATTATCGCTTCCGATTCTATCTTATTTAAGGTGCAGATACTCTACTCTGAAAACAAGCTTGAACTTTCCGATCATGCCTTTACCGATTTTAATGATGTAGAAGAAATTTTAATAAATGGTAGGTACAAATATCTTGTCGGAGCCAAAAAAAACTATAATGATGCTGTAGAATATAGCAAATGGGTAAAAAGCAGACATCCCGATGCATTTGTTGTTGCAGTTTCGCAAGGAAAGATTATACCTTTGTCGGAAGCAATTGAGATAGTTAAAAAAAACCAAACCCAATTTTAATTTTCGAAACCTGATATGAAAATCACAAGAGAAGCAAAAACCGGAATCATTGCAATAATTATTATTGCAGGTGCAATTTGGGGGTATAATTTCTTAAAAGGAAAAAACATACTTTCACCTACCGATGAATATTTTGTAGCATACGAACACATAGATGGTATTATTGAGTCTGGCGCTGTATATTACCATGGCTACCAGGTTGGAAACATCACCGATATACTGTTTAATTCAGCTAAACCCGATCTTTTTTATTTGCGCATAGTATTACAAAAGGGATTTAAGGTACCACTGGGCACCAAGGTAATGGCCAAAGAGACCAATATGATAGCAGGTGCAAAAGATCTCCAGCTTATTTTCTCCGATGCCCATACCTATCACTCACCCGGCGACACATTGGCGCCTGCTTACGATAAAGGTATTATGGGATTGCTGGAACCCTTGCAAAACAGCCTGGAAGACGTTGTTACCAACCTGAATGAGACCCTTGAGAGTTTGAATAACACACTTAACCCGCAAATGCAGGCCGATTTGCAGGCAAGTATCAAAAACCTGAACAATACAAGCAAATACCTGATGGTTGCCGTATCGCCCGGAGGCGATTTAGGAAAAACCTTTAGTAATGTAGAGCAAATAACCGGCAGCATGGCGGATCACAGTGAGGCGTTGGAAAACACCATGGCAAATCTTTCAAGTATTACCAGTTCTGTGGATAGCGCTGATCTGGGAAAGACACTCTTAAAGCTTGACAGCACCCTTGCCTCAACCAATGCTATCATGGCCAAGGTAAATAACAGCGAGGGCAGTGCTGGCCTCATTGTGAATGATAGCTCATTGTATTTGAACCTGGCATCCGCTACAGCAAGTCTGGATTCATTGTTGGTTGATTTAAAAGAAAATCCTAAACGCTATGTCCAGTTTTCATTATTTGGAGGTAAAGACAAGAGCAAATAAACCATGACATTAGAATTAGGCGAACAAAACTTAGATAAATTTATTATGGTGGGCGACCGGGTATTAGTTAAACCCAAGTCACCCGTGGAAAAGACAAAGTCTGGCCTGATTTTGCCACCAGGTGTTCAATCGAAAGAAAAAATTCAGGCTGGTTATGTGTTAAAAGTTGGACCAGGATATCCCATTCCAGCCATCAATGAAGTCGATGAACCCTGGAAAGATAAAAGTGACGAGGTGAAGTATGTGCCCCTTCAACTAAAAGTAGGTGATATGGCTATTTTTCTACAGAATAGCGGATGCGAAATCGAGTTTAAAAAAGAAAAGTATATAAGTATCCAACATTCGGCCATCCTGATGATAATTCGCGATGAGAGTTTGTTTGAAAAAAAAAGCCGGAAAGTTTAAAAC
>DNTK01000514.1 GCA_003508755.1 Bacteroidales bacterium
TTCTGTTTTCCAAAATATTAATCCTTCTTTTTTTTGTAATCGTAGAGTTTGCCCTCAAACTCATTTGTAAACCGCTCAAATGGCAGGTTATCATCGAATAATTTCAGGTAAGTAATATGTTTACGATCTAATTGTGCCCCACTTAATTTATACAACGAGTTCATTTTTTTATTGTAATCGCCTACCCACGAAAGATCAAGAAACTTGAGGTGTTTTTTCTTTTTTGCAGTCTCAATTAGTTGGACAAACAGGGCTCCTGCCACTCCTTTATTCTGATAATCGTGATGCACTCCTCCAACAAAAACACGAATTCGATTCACCGCTCGGCGTTTGAAGTAAAGTAGCTTTAGTTTATTAAACAGGTTAAGCTTACCATTTTTTAGTTTGGCCAATACCTGGTTGATATCTGGCCAAACCCCCAGGAAACCAACAGGCTTGCCATCGTCGAAAACAAACCAAAGCAGCTCCTCATCAAGAATGGTTTTTGCCTCTAATAGCATGGTACGGATTTCATCCTCTTCAAGCGGCATGTAATTATCATGAAAACCTGCCCAGATAGTGTTGTACAGATCTACAAAATACTTCACGTAGGTATCAAGCTTATTGTATTTTAAGTGCTCAAAACTATAATTGGGCCTTCCGGCAATATATTCCGAGAATTTAACCAACCGATCGGGCCAGCCGCTATATAGGTCTTTATTATAACTTAATTGTTCAAAATAGTTTTTAAACCCATAATTTTCGAAAAGTTGCTGATAGTAAGGAAAATTGTAAGTCATTGAATAACTCTGTGGAATAAATCCTTCCACCAAAAGCCCCCAGTGATTGTAGTTTTCTCCAAAATTAATGGGTCCCTGCATGGCTTGCATACCCTTATCTATTAGCCATTTGCGTGCGGCATCAAACAATGTTTCGGCGGCGGCCTGATTATCGATACACTCGAAAAAACCACACCCCCCGGTGGGGAACTTAAAATGGTTTACAATGTGCTTGTCGTAAAATGCCGCAATGCGACCAATGGTTTTGGAGTTCTCATCAACCAGCAACCAACGAATGGCCTCGCCATGCTGAAACTTTTTATTCACCTGCGGATTAAATATGCCATTAATCTCTGCATCAAGTGGGCAAATCCAGTTTGGATCTTTTTTATAATGTCTTTTGGGAAATTCAAGAAATTCCTTTTTTTGCTCCTTAGTTGCTACTTCTATTAGTCTCATTGTTTCTGAAATAAGGAACACAAAAATACAATAATGCCCGACTAATAAAAATGAGTTTGTTTATTGCCAGTGCCCCGGCAAAACATTGAATGCTCAGAACTTTATCACAAAATCGACATAGGGTATTCCAATAAAAATTTCTTCAAAAATATCTGAGCTGTTGAAAAAAGCAATATCAAAACTCATTTTGGGGCCAAACAAACGCATACCATAAGAAATAACAGGATAATAACTCCCGTTGATGGGAACTATCCAATTCTCGGTAACAAACGAAACCCTCTGGCCGGCCCGCGTCATTCCTGAAAATGTAAGCACAGGGCGTGAGGATAATTCACGATCGATGTAACCATAGCCTAATCCAGCGGTGATATTATGTTCTTTTGACCCATAGGTTGCAATGCTGTAGATAATACCTGCCGAAGCCTCTCCGGTAAGCACGCCTGCCAGTATGCCACCCCCCAAGCTAAACTTTTCTGTAACAGGGAACCCTAACTTGGGAGTAATAAAAGCTATCGGATTTCCTGTAAAAGTGGATATAAATTCAAATCCGCCACCTACTGAAAAATAGTCGGTAACCCCCACATTAACCATGTTAAGGAATACATAAGTATTTTGGTAATATCCTTCACCTTTTTCAAGGTTATAAGCTGAAGGTCCAAATAAATATCGGGTAGAATTAGGGTTAGGAAACCAACTTTTACCCGATCGCGGCACGTAGGAATCTTGTCGGTAAATTTGCTGAATATTATACGCTTCAACCACTACCACTCCCAGGTACTCAGTACGAAACTCTACCGAGGTTTTATTGATTGCTTCAATCTTTCCCCTGGTCTCATTCCCCTCGGGAGTAACTAAAACATACGTTTGCAATGAATCGTATTCAGCCATTAATTCTTCAATAACAGCGAAATGAAAATCTAAGATAGCTGATCGGTGTATGTGCGTTTTTACCGGTTTATTTTGCTTTTTAATAAGCAGATAAATCTTCTCAGGGGTAAGTTGTGTTATCTTACCTTCAACAGTGTCGGATTTGGTAATGATTATATCTTGTGAATAGGAAACAGATACAATGACACTGAATAGTATTGTCAGTATTTTCCTCAAAAAATAAATCTTTGAGTAAAGTTACGGCCGCGGAGGGGGCAAAGTCAATTATTTTTCGAGCCATTCTTTAAAAAGAGAAACCCTCTCGCGACTAATTATTAAATCATCGTTAGCATTGCAGTTAAGTTTTAAAAGCAAGCGGCTGTTAGAATAACTGATAATGTCTTTAATTGATGAAAATGCCACAATATACTTCCGGTTAATACGGAAAAACCTTTTTGGATCGAGTAACTCTTCCACCTGGTCGAGGGAATAATTTATGGCATAATCGCGCCCAGCCGGTGTTTGTAAGAATGTTGCCTTTTGCAGGCTGAAGAAGCACTGCACCTCATCGGTATGAAAAACTTTAATGTGTTCACCTACTTTAACAACAAATTTCTCTTTGTAATTATTTGTCAGTGTTTTCAATACAGTGTCGAATACTTTTGCACTATATTGCTGTGTAGAGTTACTCTCTTTAAATTTATTTATGGCTTGACTAAGTTCACCGAAGTCGATTGGCTTTAGTAAATAATCGATGCTGTTCACCTTAAAAGCTCTGAGAGCATATTCATCGTAGGCAGTGGTAAAAATTATAGGAGAACTCACCATGGACTGCTCAAATATTTCAAAGCTTAATCCATCTGATAACTGTATATCCATAAATATCAGATCGATGCTTTGAGTTCCTTTGTTAAAAAACTCCACTGACTTTCGGACCGATTGTATGACTTCTACAATCTCTGTTTCACTGTCGTATTCAAGAAGTAATTCTTTAAGACGCTGTGCAGCAATTTTTTCATCTTCGATAATCAGGCACTTCATTCTGCGTTAGTATTTAGCATTGGGATTTTCACGACAAAGGTATCGGGAGTCTCTGTGACAACTACAGGAACATTAGAGAGGAGGGAGTACCGGTTTTTTAGGTTTTCAAGTCCAAGAGGCACAGTTGATTGAATGCTTTTCTTTTTTTGCAAATTGTTCTTTACTATTAAATAGTCGTCCTCTTCCAAAATATCAATGGTGAGTGGGAAATCATCTTCAATAATATTGTGCTTAATACAGTTTTCAACTAAGATTTGAATCCCCAGAGGAACAATCTGTTTTTGCACAGAATTAACCGCTGTATTCAGAATTAAGCCCTCTCCATGTCTCAATTTTGCCAGGTGCATAAAGTCATTTACAAACCTAAGCTCCTTCTCCACTGCAATTAGTTCTTTATCGCGCTGATCGAGCACATACCGGTAAGTATTTGATAGCCGTTTGATAAAATCAACTGCCTTTTTTTGATCCTGCTCCACCACTCCGGCTAAGGTGTTTAAACTGTTGAATAAAAAGTGTGGATTAACCTGATTTTTAAGGGCTTCGTATTTAGCAATTAAATTAACCTTTTCAAGTTGCTCCCCTTTCTCTATTGCCTCCATCATTGCCTTGGTTAAGAATCTCGAAAAATATACAGCAACAACTACTAAATCGATGCTAAGCGCAATAAAGGCATTAAAAACCGCATGGTTTATTAATTGTTTTCCTGTGATGTGCAACATATAATGTCCCAGGATAAGAGGAACACCCAATCCGGCGATAATTCCATAAACAATGAAGGCAATAACCGAGATAGTATTTGATCGGGAAGGATCTTTATACCAATTAAGGCGTGTAGCTGTAAAATGACCTATTGCCCAGTTGCCCAGCCAAAAAACAAGTCCAAAAGAAAGGCCGTAAGACGCATGATGCCAATAATACAGCCAGGATGAAAACAGTCGGTTTCCCTCAAAAATATAGATAATTAAGGTGGGGATCACGATTACTGAAAGGAATATAGCAACTGTTACAAGTATTTTGTTTGAATTCTTTCTGGTCATAACAACAAATAAGTGTTTCATCAAAGAAAGTGAAAAATCTGTATTTGTACAGATCTTTCACTATTGAATGTTTTAATTCTTATTTCTGCGCCGTTTCGGTACACGATTGCAAATACTGCTCGCACTGATCGGCCCCCCACTGCGGGTAAAAAGGCTTTTCTGGTTTAAAATGAGTAAACATCTCTGAAGCCTGGTTAAACATTGGGCAAGCTCTTTGCTTGCCTCCTCCGTACTGCTCGGGAGTATGCATTACAGAAATAGCTTGCAGGTAAATCGGACGGGGATTGTCAGGATTGTATTCCAGGGCATCGTTAAAACATGCCGCAGCCTTTCCTGAATAAAGCTGGCCATAGTTCATTGGATCGAGTCCAATATAGGCCTGGTAATACATCCCCTTTAGAGTGTGTATTTCCGATTCCTTTTCATTTGTTTCCATTGCCTTATCAATTAATACTTCAGCTTTTCCCAGGTAAGCCTTTTTTTCTTCCATATCCTGGGTCTTAAATGCCAGTATTACATTTACATAAGCAGAATAATACGCTGGTAACCATTCATTCGGCTCTGCAACCGAAACACGCTCAAAAAAGTTGGCAATTTCAACAAAATCTTCAAGTGATTGAATGTTTTCCATATCGCTTAATCCTTTTTGCATGGCTTCTTCAAAGTTTTGCTGAGCACCAATGTTTATACTAAAAAATAAAGCGATTAATAAAAAATAAAATGTTCTCATGATAAAAAGTTTTTGTTTGACTTATTAATTTATTGATATAAATAATCCGATTATGATGGTTCTTCTTGTGCCCGATATTAATGGGGTTGATTGAAATGTGCCCGGAGAATCAGGATTTTCGGTATATCTGTAAGAGTATATCTTTTCGAGCCCCAGTAAGTTACTTACTGAAATATGGAGTACTGTAAAATACCCGAAAATATTGGTAATGTAACTGAAGTTACCACTAATATCGTGGTTTGCCCTTGTCAGTTCCGACATGAAATCAGACTTATTAGGATTGTCATACGGACGGCCACTTGAATAACTGTAGGATAAACTTACCTGCGATGTTATTTTATTGATCCATCGCTTATAAACTAAGGTTAAATTATGGCCCGAGACGAAATCGGGAGTGGCAGCTATGGGGTAATCTTTATACTTCCGCTTTGTGTCGATGTAAGAATAAGAAATCCAATAATCGGTGAATTTCAAGGTTTTATTATCGCGCCAGAAAAGGTCTACGCCGCGGGCATAACCCTGACCATGATTTGCCAGCTTTTCATATTCAGCAAATTCACCAGGAGTATAGGTAACCAAGTCATTGTAATTTTTATGGTAGATTTCTGTTCGAAAAGTTCTCTTATTGTGTTGATACTGGTAATTGAAAATATAATGCTCCGCACGCTCAAATTTAAGACTTCCATTATACCTTAAATACTCTGGCCTTGCCTGTTGGTAGTATATTCCTGTTGCTACAGAGAACTGGCTGAATTTATCAACCTTGTAAGCCATTGAAGCACGTGGAGCAACCTTGCAGGTATTAGTTAAATCGGAATACTCTCCACGCCCGCCAAAACGCATAGCAAACCTTCGCGTAAGTTTAATATCTCCTTCGAAATAGGCAGACAGCAACAAGCTGTTTATTCCCATATTATGTTCTTCAACTAATTCAGTATCTCTGAAATTAAAATTGTGATCCAGCATGTATAACTCAGAACCCATTTTAAGTGTGATGTTTTTGCTGGTATAGTTATTTAATCCAAGTCGTGCATGCAAAGTTGTTATTTTATCATCGAGGCTAATGCTGTTAACATCTGTTTGATCGGTGTTTGCATTGTATGCTACACCGGTTTTTAAAATCCATTTATCACTCAGTTCTGTATTGTAGGTAGAAGCTGCAAACAAATTGTTATTGGTTAGTTCTACCTTATCGAACTCATACATGTTCGAAGGGTAATTTAGACTGCTGTTCGACCAGGAATAATTTGCATTCGTCTTAATCATTCCGGTTTTCCCGATTTTTGCGCGGTGGCTCATGTTACCACTATAGCTCTCGGGTACCTTAATCCAGTCCAAATCATGTTGCGCCAGAAAAAAGAAGGGGGCAAGATTGGAATAAAACCCTTCGATACTGTACGCCGAACGCGGATTCCTGTTGGTATGCGACAAACCGGCTCCTACATTCATAAGTGATACACTCGTAACAGTTTCATCAAACAAACCAGGTGTTTTAAGTTCCAGAACCGATGATAAGGCCTGTCCATATTCGGCCGAATAGCCGCCGGTACTGAACATAATACCATTGAACATAAAAGGTGAAAACCTTCCACGTGCTGGCAAATCCGGCATGGAAGAAACGTAGGGTGAAGAAACAAGCATACCATCGATATAAGTGTTGGTTTCATGAGAATCGCCACCGCGAACAATTATCTTGCCTGTTTCTCCTTGTTTTTGAGTGCCCGGAAAAGAGCTTAATGCACTGTAAATATCTCCATCGGAATTAGCCGTTGTGGCCACATCAATGGCATTGAGTACAACTGCTCTTTTCTTATCGCCTGCTTCAAAAGTTCCTGCGCTAATAACTACTTCTTCGAGCTGATCGGTTTGGAGTAAAAGTTTAATTCTAATGCTATCGCTCTTTCCGGGCATCACTTCTTGCTCGTATGACTCAAAACCAATGTAACTGACCACCAGGGTAGCTTTCTCATTGCTCTTGCTATTTAGATGAAATCTTCCATCGAGGCCGGTGGTTGCTCCGATATAGGTACCCTTTAAGTATACGTTTGCACCTATTTGTGGTGTTCCTGATTCATCATAAACTGAGCCGCTTATGATGTACTGAGCGTTTAGGTTAAATCCAATCAGCAACGTTATAAGTAATGAGCCAACTTTAATAGGGGTAGTGTTCATGATTCTTCGATTAATTCTTGTTCGAAATTCGTTAGTATTCAGAGGGTATGGAAAAAAAAGAAGATGAACCGTAGAATGAAATGGATGAGTTGTAAAAATCTGGTCCCGGGATGGTTTGTTGATTTGTGAAAATATTTTACCTCAGTACAATTTTTATTATTATCGCCTATTTTATTGAATGGCTGTCTATTAAGCTATGATATTGTTTAGAAAAAAGACAACGTAATTTATTTTGTTGAACTTTTTTTTATTTTTTGTTGAACTTTATTGCCTCGCTAATAGTTACTGTGTAAAATCTTTTAGTTATAAAAAAGATAAGAAACCATGAAACTCAGCCCGGTAATTATATCACGACTTAAATCAGAAGTTGAAACTAGACTTTACGGGCGTGATGTAGATGAGCAAGCTAAGGTAGTGGGCAAATAAGGTTGAATCGAAACTCTGGGAACCTTGAAAAAGGTTCTGAAAACGGAGATAACAAAAAGACGATTTTAGTTTGGGTTTATGGGTATTTTGCGGACAATAATGATTTAATTTATTGCTATTGCTACCCTGGTTAAAATCGATTTGTTGAATCTTAATACAAGAAATCAATTAACCTGTATTGCTCCTACCAGCAGCTTATTCAGGACTGAGTAAACCGAAATTATTAATAAAATGCAATTACCATAGCGCCATATTTTCTTTATAGTTTAGATGTGTAAAGTCCGTACTCGAACCAGAGGTGCGGACTTTTTTTTGATTATTTCAATAATATTTGCTAAACCTCTCCTGTAAGAAAGGATTTGGAATATAGAGATGCTTCGCCAAATATTATCAGCAAACATGCTTTATTTGGAAAAACAAAAAAATCAAAGCAATAATCTTTTATTAGGTAAACATTAAGTAATAAAAAAAGGCG